>CAYVOE010000127.1:0-11680 GCA_964452795.1 uncultured Nitrospiraceae bacterium | reverse complement strand
GCGCAATCGCTGTATGACGTCCAGCCCGCTGAAATCGGGCATAACGAGATCGAGGACGAGCGCATCGGGCAAGTGCCGCACGGCCCGTTCAAGGCCCTCGCGGCCGCCCTGGGCGGTGAGGACGCGGTGACCTGCGCCTTCGAGGATGCTCGAAATGACCTCGAGGCTCTCCGGTTCGTCGTCGACGACCAGCACGGTCAGGTCTTTCTTGTCATGGGCCGCACCCACGCGGCCCACGGCCTCCACCAGCCGGTCCCGGCTCACGGGCTTCACGAAACACTCGATTGCCCCCAGGGCGAACCCCAGCCGAGTGTCCTTCGTGATGGAGACAATGATGACCGGGATGTCGGAAGTTTCCGGAGCCGATTTCAGCTCGCGGAGCACCTCCCATCCGTCCCGCTTGGGAAGGAGCACGTCCAGGGTGATGGCGGCGGGCCGGAGTTCGCGGGCCATGCGCAGCGCCTCCTCTCCGTCGCGGGCCTCGGCCACACGGTATCCGGCCGAACACAGGTAATGGGTGAGCAATTCCCGGGCATTGGGTTCGTCTTCCACGACGAGCACGATGGGCTCGTCCGACGCGGCGGACGGTTCGGTCTGATGGTTGTCGCCGGAGACGGCCGAAACGCCGTCTCTCGGGCCGGCGGGGATCTCCGGGGCCGGTACAAGGGGCAGCCGGAACCGGAACGTGCTGCCCTGATCTTTTCCGGCGCTTTCGACCCAGATGCGGCCGCCGTGCAGCTCCACCAGCTTCCGGGTGAGGGCCAGACCGAGGCCCGAGCCTTCGTGCATGCGCTGGAAGGAGGAATCGAGCTGCTCGAACTCGCCGAAGACCCGCTCCTGGTCTTCCGGCGCGATGCCGATGCCCGTGTCTTCGACGGACACCTCGAGGCAGTCGCCCACGGGAGCGCCCGGCGGCTCGCCGTCGGCGTCGACATACACCTGGGACGCGCGGACGCGGACGGAGCCTCCGTCCGGCGTGAATTTCACCGCGTTGCTCAGGAGATTGTACATGATCTGCTTGAACTTCGACGGGTCGGCGAAGACCGTGGGCAGGGCGGGATCCGGCTCGAGCGTCAGGGAGATCCGCTTTTTCGCCGCCAGGGCCCGGACCACCTTCTCGACATCGCCCAGGGCATCGGCAGGGTTGAAGGGAACGGGCTCGAGCTCCATGCGTCCCGCTTCGATCTTCGACAGGTCGAGAACGTCGTTGATGAGCTGGAGCAGGTCGCGGCCGCTGGTAAGGATGTTGCTCACGTAGCGGCGTTGCCGGTCGTTGAGCGGACCGAAAGTCTGATCCTCGAGCACCTCGGAGAACCCGATGATGGCGTTGAGGGGCGTGCGCAGTTCATGGCTCATGTTGGCGAGGAACTGGGACTTGGCGCGGCTGGCGTGCTCGGCCAGGTCCCGGGCGAGGGCCAGCTCGCGCTGCGCCTGGCGCCGGTCGATGTTCTCCTGGAGCAGTTGCTGGTTGATCCGTTTGAGCGCGGCGGTCCGTTCCTCAATAAGCGTCTCGAGGTGTTCCCGGTGTTTGCGGAGTTCCGTCTCCGCGTTCCGGTGCTCGCCGATCTCGCGCTCGAGCTCGAGGTTGGAACGGCGGAGCATGGCGGGGCTGGGCCAGGCCAGCGCCTTCGGGATGAGGGGCCACAGGGCCACCGCGGCCGCCGCGGATACGAGGGCCGTCGCGAGCTTGGCCGTGCCCTCCAGCCCGTAGACGGGCCGCCAGAGGGTCCAGACCTCGAGGGCGTGGGTGACGCCGCAGAAGAAGCTGAGCCCGCCGAACACAATGAGAATGTCTCGAAAATCTCGATCGCGCCGGCGGCCGGCGATGAAGATCAGACCCGCCGAGATGGCGAGGTACGACAGGGCGATGAGCGCGTCGGAACCGCCGTGAAGCCACAGGAGTTCGGGCATCCATGCCATGCACCCGCCGTGGGGCAGGAACCGGTCGGTACCGAAGAGCTCTTGGAAGAAGTCAGCCATGGTTGCCAGGGTCCGAGCCGCGTCGAAGTGCGGCCTCCGTGCAGCCGAAGGGTCACTGCGGGGTCGGCACGGTCAGCGGGTCCCCTTCGGGGGGTATCCTTGGACCGGCGTGTGCTACCGGTAAACAGGGGGTGGACAAGCACATCCTGTCCAGGGATTATGCGGCTTTATCCCGGTTTGTGCAAGTCGCTTCGGGCGGCACCGAGGCGGTCGGTGTCGTCGCGGAGCGCGTCGGCCGGCGCCGTCGAAAACTCGCGGGCCACGGCGTCGGCGAGTTCCCCCCGGTTCTTGAGGTAGGCGGCGCTGTTGTGGAGCCCCACGGGCAACGGCACGAGCTTGACCTGCGGGATATCGGCGAGGCGTTCCGCGATGCGCGCGTCGGCCCGGCATCGTTCGCCGTAGAACAGGGTGACCGGAGGCCGGTCGGGTTCCGCCAGGTAGGTTTCGACCGGGTCCCACACGTTTTCGAGCCCGACCTGTCGCCGGAGCTGTTGCTCCGCCCAGATGACGGCCAGGGTCAGCAGGGCGTTCTCAATATAGGCGTTGGGTTCCCGGATCAGCTTCGGAACGCTGAACAGGTTGTGGCATTGCGTCCGCGGATCGGACCAGTTCCGCAGCGGGAAGGGCATGCTGAAGGCGACGATCTTGTCGAACCCGCAGCGGGTGCCGAAGTACAGCGCCGCGGCCGCACCGGCGGAACCGCCGATGGCGATGTGGCGTCGCGAGCCCAGGGAGTCCCGGATCCGCCGGATCTCGGACTCGTAGAACTCCAGTCCTCCCGGCTCCCCCGTTGGCGTGAGGTGATAGGACAGGCGTGACGCGTCGCGGAAGAAGACCCGGTTGCAGTCGCCGCCCGCCTGGGCGAGCATCTTGCGGAATTCGAAGGCCGGCATCCCGGCGTAGAGCATGGCGCCGCCGGCGAAGGAGAAGATGGTGGTGTCCGCTCCGCGGTCTTCCACGGCCACGTAGTCGCGCCCTTCGTCGTTGAAGAGGCTGGAGCGGGCGTCTTGCTCGGTGGAGCGGGCCAGGTGGGGCAGGAAGATTTTCAGGGCCGCACGGTACACAAAATCTTTCACGGGGAATTCCTTGGTTCGGTCCCGGGCCTGGGAACATAGCGATGGCCGTGTGCGGAGCGGAAATCAGTTTATCGAGTCGGCTCGGGAAATGAAAAGAGGACGCTGAACGGAACCGCGCACACCATCGGCCGCTAGCGATCGTCGTCGTCGAAGGCGTTGGGATAGAAGGTGACGGAGGCCTTTCCTCGCTCGGGAATCAGGACGGACGCCACGTCGAACCGATAGTAGAGACCGGAGTCGGGTCCCGTGCGGGCGATGTATCGATGGGCGGCCGTCCGGATGTGGCGCCGCTTCGTGCGGGTGACGTTTTCCTCGGGAAGGGCGTAGTCGTCGCCGGTCCGGGTCTTGACCTCCACGAAGCACACGGTATCGCCTCGACGCGCGATGATGTCGATCTCGTATTCGCCGAAGCGCGCGTTCCGCTCGAGGATGCGGTATCCGCGCCGGCGCAAGTGCCACGCCGCCGCGTTCTCGCCGCGACGTCCCAGGGACGGTGCGCTGCGGCGGAAGAGTCTCATGCCGCGGAGGTCTCCCGTTCGGCCGGGAACAGGCGGATTTCGTCGAAGGCGCGGTGCTGATGAATGCTGATCCGGCCCATGCGGGTGAGCTCGAGAATGGCCAGGAAACAGCACACCAGTTCCACCCGGCTCGTGCACGCCCGGAACAGGTCGGTCCAGGCCACGCTGCCCTTTTCCTCCAGTTCCTCCTCGATGTGGGCGATCTTTTCGTCGACCGACGCCCCTTCGGCCTGGACCGTGTGGAACACGTCGTCGGTGAAGAACCGAAGGACGCCGCGGAAGGCCTCGATGAGGTCGTAGAGGCTGACCTCGATAAATTCCTCCTCGGTTTCGTCGGGCTCGATCTCGGGCTTCACGTTGCGGGCGTACCAGTTCTCCCGCAGCTCTTCGAGCTCCTGCAACCGCTCGGCGATGTCGCGGTACTTCCGGTACTCGATGAGCTTCTCGACGAGTTCCAGCCGAGGGTCTTCCTCTTCCATGGGTTCGTCGTCTTCCGCATCGACGTCGGCGGGCAGCAGCATGCGGCTTTTGATCTGGATGAGGGTGGCGGCCAGCACCACGAATTCGCCGGCCACGTCGAGGCTTTCCTCGCGCAGGATATCGAGGAACCGGAGGTACTGTTCGGTGATCTTCACGATGGGGATGTCGAAGACATCGATCTCCTGGGCCCGGATCAGGTAGAGCAGCACCTCGAAGGGCCCCTCGAACCGGTCCAGATGGAGGCGCAGGACGGCGTCGGTCGCCTCGTCGACGATAAAGCCTTCGCCGTTGTCCACGTTCGCCTGGGAAATCGCGGTCTCTTGCGCCTCACTCATTTTCTCGATCGTTCTCCCTGTGCCGCCGGTTCATACGAATCACGAATCGCCGCTCGCTTCCGCCACCGGAGCGGTGGCGAGGTCCACTTCGCCCAGGATCTGCCCGTCCTCCACCGCCATGTGGACCGAGACCTCCGCGATGCTCGCCGCCCGCGTGCGCCACTGGGCCGCCGCGGCCTCGAAAGTCTCGGGCGTGTGCCCACGCAGGGCGTCCATCTCGACCAGAAGGCGGGCCGCCTCGATCAGGGCGTCCACGCAGGGCCCGGGCCGCAGGCGAACGTACAGGTTGCCCGGCTCCGGCCGGGGCGTCAATGTCGACGGGTCCGACAGCACGTCGTCGGCGACGACGCTGCTGGTGCTCACCACGAGGGAATCGCCGCGGAGGGCGGCGGTGGGCTTCAGGCTGGGTCCGCCCATCAGCGGGAGGACCATGCGCCGGGCCTGGGCGTCGTACTGCGGATAGGCCGCCCCGACGACGTTTCCTTCCGTCGGAGACAAGGCGGCGCCGATGGCTTCGAGCGACGTGTTGCCGCGGTCGAAGATCCCCACCAACTGCGGCATGGGGATGATCTCGTTCACGTCGATGCCGCGCCACTCGATGCAGAAACCGGGTCCCGCCTGCTCGAGCACGGCGGTCAGCATCGCCGCCATGCCCACGGAGCCGTCTTCCGGAACGGCGCGCCAGGCCGCCCACTGCTCTTCCGAGCAAATCTCCCAGCCGAAGGCGTCGCCCAGACCGGTCCATACCTCGCGCACGGGTTTGCCGAGGTCCGCCGACGCCACGAGCATGCCTTCCTTGGGCGCGGTGAGGGTCTGCGGCGTGGCCTCGTCCAGCAGCCGGGCGAATTCGGGGTCGAGGTCGGGCCGCAGGGCGGCGCGGTACTTCAGCTTGGCACGGTCCGGGTCGAGGCGCAGGGCGAATCCCACGCTGCTCAACAAATGCCCCAGGGGATCGTCGGGCTCGAGGGCGATGCTGCCCTGCACGTCTTCCGAGCCCGTCTGGCCCAGGATGCGCCCCAAGGGTCGGCCGCGGGCGCTGTCTTCCGTGCGCAGCGTGAGCGACCGGATGAGGGCGTCGCGGTCGGGGCTGATGACGAGGACGCGGCCGCGCGAGGCGAAGTACACCGGCGGGTCCGCCAGCCGACGAAGGCCCAGGCCGCCCGCCGGGTCGTGTTCGACATTGAGGACGAGCCCGTGAAGCCGCTCGAGGAGCGCCCCGAGGCGCGTCATCTTCGAGATCAGGAGGACGTCCTTGTACTCTTCGAGGTCGTCTCCGGTGATGTAGCAGGTCTGTCCCACCAGGTTATTCACCACCCAGTCGGGCGCGTGGATCTCACGGTTCAATGCCACGTCGAGGGCGCGCAGATCGATCCATTGGGAGAGGGCATCGATGGCGTCAGACCGGGCCGCCTTCTCGCGTTTTCCCGCCACGTCGGACACGACCAGCCAGTACTTGCTCTCGGCCGGGATGAGCCGGGCCACGTCCTGGGTGTCGCGCGTGATCCACCACCCGTAACCGAAGAGGGCCAGGAGCACCAGCAGCAGGAAGAGACGGAACCGCCCGCGACGACGGGCGCGGCGCCGGCTTCCTCCCAGTCCCGAGGGCCCCAATGTGCGAAGCGTCTCGCTCACGGCCCGTCCTCCCCGAAAGACACCGAGGCATAATCGCCCCAGGTCCCGTCGTCTCGCGGAAAGGCCACCCGCAGGGTGCGGTCTTTCGGGGAGAATATGACGCTGTGCCGCGTGCGAGGGTTCCGGATCCGGGCCTCGGCCGTTTCCCCGATGGTGTCGGACAGCACGCGTTCGATATCGGGCATGGACAGAACGCCCTCCTCTCCCAGCAGTTCCTGGGCGCGGGCATAACGGGCGCCGGCGTCGTCTCGTCTTTCCTCGGAGCCGGGCAACGCGCCCAGGATCAGCCCCGTGTCGCTGTCGGGCTTGCGCGTGTTGCCGTAACGGCTGAACTCGACCACCCGGGCGTCGCCGTCGTCGCCGTCGGCGAGGAGGACACGGTATCCCCGCAGGTGCGAAGCCGCCTGGACCTTCCCCAGGGCCTCGGCGAGGTCGTCGGAGGTCTGGAGCACGTCGCGCAGCAGGAACTCCACGGGGACGCCGTTCACAGAAGGTTCCCCCAGTCGTTCGGCCCGTTCCGCACAGACCACGAGGCCCGCGTCGTTCATCCCGGTGAAGACTCCGCTGTTCCAGGGAAAGCCCACCTGCAGAAACCGATGACCCGACGACGGCCGGTGTTCGACGATCACCGGCGGGTCCGCGTCGTCCCAGTCGAGGTTGCGTCCCACCAGCACGCCGGCCCGGCCCGCACGGTCGCCCACCACGGCGAACATGGTGCAGAAGGGCGCCCGGTAAAAGGCCTCGATGTCGTCGCGTTCGGCCAGGACGGGCGCGCATTGGAGCAGCCAGAGGGCGTCAAAGGGCAGTCCCGCGCCGTCGGCCATCCCTTCGATCTCGCGGAAGGCGTCGTCGGACAGGCCCTCAAGCAAGGGCCGTGCGCCGATGGCCAGTCGAGGCAGGGCCAGCGGCGTCAGGTCCACGAAGCCGGGGGCGAGCTTCCACCAACCGTCGTCGGGGATCGCTTCGCCCGAGCGGAGGGGCTCCTGAATGCGCGCCTCGAAGGCGGCCCGGATCTCGTCGGCGAAGGCGGCGCCGCGCCGGTAGCCTCGCTCGTAGGCGGTTCCCTGCAATACCACGCGCCGGGCGCCGGCCGTCTCCTGCACCGGCGGCACGGAAGGCGTGGCCGGAGCGACCGCCTCGATCGCCTTTTCGCTCGTCAGGACGTCGAACCCCTCGTACAACCACTCGGCGATGCGCGGTCCGTAGAAGTTCATGGCGGCCTCGTAGTGGAGGTGGCTGTAGAACTCGGCGGGGACGAAGTATCCGAGGTAATCGTTGGCAAGGGCCACGGTGAACTGGGCCCCGTATCCCGCGTTCCGCGCACGTCGACGCAGCTCCAGCCCGAGCTCGACGCAGGGCTCTCCGGGCACGAAGGCCACGAGGAGGTCGCCGATCTCGAGGGTCTGAAGCACGGTCTTGTCGGGGGCGAAGCTCGATGCGAGGGTCGGCGGCAGTTCCCGCTCGGCGTAGGCCACCCGCAGCCGGAGCGGCTCGCACACGATGTCGTTGGCCACTTCCTTCGCCCGTATCGCCAGCAACCGCCCAACGGATTCGATGCGCGCCCAGCTTCCTCCGAGCTTTTCGGGGTTGGCGCAGGTCTGGTTCCCTTCCGCCCCGTTGAGGAACAGGGCCACGCAGCCGGGGTCGGACAGGGACTCCATGTGCTCGTAGTAGAACCCGGGATAGTCGGCGGAAAAGGCGAATCGGTCGCTATCCGGAACGCCCGTGGGATGGGCCGCGAAATTGGTGACAATCGCGATGGCCTTTCCCTCGGCGTCGTTGACGCGAATCACGCCGATCTGCTCGTCGATGGGCCCGTCGTCGTGGCGGCGATTGACCGACAAAACCTTCTGCGTCGCCGTGCCGTAGCCGATGGTGGCCGGACGCCGGGCCTCGTAGGCGGCCCGCATGACGTCGGCGAACTTCTGCGCCGTGTCCTCGAGCACGTCGGGCCGGAAGGGGCCGGAGATCATGCGGAACACCAGGGGCCGGCTCATGCCTCCGGGGCCGTTGTGGGTGTGCGTCGCCGTGAGGATGATGTGTTCCGGGGGCACCACGTCGGGCGCCAGTTCCAGGACCCGCGCCCGCAGTTCCGGCGTGATAAGACACAGATCGGAGCCCACGAGGAAGACCTGGGTCTGGCCGTCGTCGAGATACAGGCACCGCGCCGTCAGGGGATCGTGGACCGATGTGGCGCCTCGGCCCAGGCGGTCGCCGTACCCGTTGAGGGGCACGCCCGGCTCGGGAGTGATATCGATCTTGGCGGCGCCGGCCTCAAAGGCCTCCGCTCGACCCGCCGCCAGCAACACAATCATTGGGAGCAGCCAGTAACGCCCTGTCACCTCATTCACCCACGAACCGAGCCGTTCGCTTTTCGAGGAAGGCCGCCAGGCCTTCCGCCGCATCCTTGCTTCGCGCCGCCTCCTGCATGCCCTCGAGCTCGAGGACGGCGCCTCGGGCCGGATCGAGCCCGCCTTCGCGTACGGCGCGCAGGATGGCCCGCACCGCCACGGGCGGGCGCTCGCCGAGGGTTTCAGCCAGTTGCCGCGTCGCTTCCGGCAACTCCGCCTCCGGCACGACCTGCGCCACGAGGCCGGCCTCGCGCGCCTCCGCGGCCGTCACGCGCCGTCCCGTCAGCATCCACTCGAGGGCGCGCGACGGGCCCACCCGCCGCGGGAGGCGGTAGGTGCCGCCCCAGCCGGGGATGATGCCCAGCGCAACCTCGGGCAGGGCGAATTCCGCCGTGTCGGCGGCCAGGCGAATGTGGCACGCCAGCGTCAGTTCGCAGCCTCCGCCCAGGGCCAGGCCGTTTACCGAAGCCACCACGGGCTTGGGAAAGGCCTCGATGCGGTCCATCAATTGAATGCCCGCCATCAGCAGGGGGTTGTCCTCCACCGAGCGACCGAGCATCTCGCGCAGCGCGGTCACGTCCGCGCCGCCGCTGAAGAACCGCTCCAGCGCGCTGGCGATCGTCACGCACCGAATGTCCGGATCACGTTCCGCCGCCGACAGCGCGTCGTCCAGTTCCCGAACCAGTTCGAGAGACAGGGCGTTCGCCTTGGGACGGTTCAACGAGATCCACGCGATCCTTCCCCGCTGCTCGAGCAGGAGATGTGCATACGCCATATGCCCCAGCTCCCCATGCGCCGAATTTCGGAAAGTCTAACACACCCCGACGGCCCCATGGCAATCGGCGCAACCCGGGCCGTCCGACGCCGCGTCGATCAGCGGTCCCGAAGCCGCTTGAAGACGTCCGCCACCGGCGCCAGGGGCGAATTCTCGGGAATCAGGTCGAGCTCTTCAATGATGCGCACAATGAACTGCTGCACCGCCGTCTGGGCCGGCACGCCTTCCGGACCGAAGGTCATCTCGATGCGCTCGAGCTCTTTCTCTTCGCCGCGCGACTCGAGCAGCTCGGTCCGCATGTTCACTTTGGCGCTTTCGAGCACGCCCTGGCCGATGCGCCATTCCTTCTCCATTCGCGCCCGCAGCGGACCCGTCTGAAACTTGCTCGCGTTGTTCCGCAGCCGGAGCAGGTTGGACCCCTTCCGCAGGTGGGTCTCGGCGTTGATGTGGGCGCCCGTCACGTGGATGACCTTTACCTGCGGGGTACGGGTGAAGAGGCTCTCGAGGTCGGCCTCAATCTGGACGGTTTCCGCCTGGAAGGCATAGTCGGCGTGAAAGCCGTCGGGGTTGGCCACGCGGAAATCGCTCAGGACCATGAGCTCGTTTTCGCGGTCCAGCGACACGCCCCCCACGACGACCGGGACCTCGAGGATGAGCGACATCACCCGTTCGATGGCCACCTTGGCGACGTTCTCGGCGCGGGTCGGCAGCTTCGCCGACTCGACGCCCTCCGGGTTCTGGCTCAAGGCCAGCATTAAAGCAAGCACGAAACCATTCATGGTGGAAACCTTTGTATTTAAACCGGTTACCGGGATTTCAGACGGTCTCTCCCCATCATAGTCCCGGCCTTCGCGGGGATCAATCCCCGGAGAGACACGACGGGTTCCTCCGCCGGGTTTCGACGTCATCCATGGCGCCGACTTCGCGCCGTCGCGGCCGGCCTGTCCGGTCCCCTTGCGTGGGCCTCTGTTCTCCGATGCAAGAAGGTTGCATTTGAATGTGAAGCCTTGGTATATTCTCGCGAAAGCGGATAGGTATGATGAAAAATTCGATGCATTTAACGGGCCTGTACCTCCCACTCCTCCTTCTGGAGGAGAGCGGGTCCGTGGTGCCTCGAATTTATAATATTTAGAATTCACCCGAGAGGGTAGCAACAGAGGCCGCGGACTCATCAGTCCGCGGCCTTTTTGCATTTATGCCGACGGGGCGACGGCGGCCCAAACACGAAATTGCCGACGAAAGGAGGTGGTGTCATATGGATTCGGGGCTTGCGGGGCTTCAATCCAGGCGCTTAGACCCACGCGCCAAAGCAACCGTTGATGAAGTTCCGTTCATGAGCAAAGGAGAACTGCCATGCACCGTTCCATACGCATTTTCGACACCACCCTGCGCGACGGCGAACAGACCCCCGGGGTCCACCTGACCGCCGCTCAGAAACTCGAAATCGCCGAGGCCCTCGCGGCCTTCGGCGTAACCACCATCGAAGCCGGGTTCCCCGCCTCCTCCCCCGGCGAGATGGCGGCGGTCCGGGGCATCGCCGAGCAGGTCCGGACCTGCGAGATCGCCGCCCTGGCCCGGTGCGTGCCGCGCGACATCGACGCCGCCGCGGAGGCCCTGGAACCGGCGGCCCGCCCGGTGATCCACGTCTTCCTGGGTGCGTCGGACATCCATCTGGAACGCAAGCTGCGCATCGACCGCGCCGCCGCGCTGCGCCGCATCGAGCGGGCCGTCCAGCACGCCCGCCGGCACGTGGACGAGGTCGAGTTCAGTCCCGAGGACGCTACCCGGACCGAACGGCCCTTCCTGCGCCAGTGCGTGCGCGTCGCCCTCGAGGCCGGCGCCACGCGGATCAACATACCCGACACGGTGGGCTGCGCCACGCCGGCCGAGTTCGGGGCCATCATTCGCGACATCGTCAAGACCGTGGAAGGCGCCGCGTGCGTGTCGGCCCATTGCCACAACGACCTGGGCCTGGCCACGGCGAACACCCTGGCCGCCATCGAAGCGGGCGCGGGCCAGGTGGAAGTGACGGTGAACGGCCTGGGCGAGCGGGCCGGGAACACGGCCGTCGAGGAAGTGGCGGTGGCGGTCGCCCTCAAGGAGCTGGCCTGTACGGGCCTGGACCTGTCCCGGATCGCTTCCCTGAGCCGGCGGGTGGCGGAGTTGACCCGGGTGCCGGTGCAGCCGAACCGTCCCGTGGTGGGCGCCAACGCCTTCGCCCACAGCTCCGGCATTCACCAGGACGGCATTCTCAAGGACGCGTCGAACTACGAGTTCGTGCCGCCCCGGCTGGTGGGGGTCTCCGGCCACACCCTGGTCCTCACGGCGCGGTCCGGCCGCAGCACCCTGTCGCACCAGGCGGCGGCCCTCGGGTACCAGCTCGCCCCGGAGGAGGCCGAGACGGTGTACGCGGCCTTCGTGTCGGCGGCGGAATCCGTGGGAGGAGCGGTCACGCCGGAAATGCTCGCGGAGATTATCCGCGGCATATGCGGACCGGCGCCCGAAGCCGTCTCTTCCGCTTGCGCATAATCCC
>CAYVOE010000126.1:0-11713 GCA_964452795.1 uncultured Nitrospiraceae bacterium | reverse complement strand
CCCTTCCGGCGTCGGACGTGGCGGCCCGGGCAGCGGGCCGGCCGGAGCTGGCGCGGCGGGTGGCGGAGCGCTACGGCATCCCGCGCGTGTACCCGAGCCACGAGGCGATGCTGGCCGAAGAACGGCTCGACGGGATCGTGGCGTCCCACGGCTTCACGCGTCACGGCGTGCTGGTGCCGGAGTTGTTGAAGGCGGGCGTGCCCATCTTCACGGAGAAGCCCCTGGCCGGGTCGGTCGAGTCGGGTCGGCGCATCGTCGAGGCCCTGGCGGCGAGCGGCACGTGGCACATGGTGGGCTACCACAAGCGGAGCGACCCCGCCACGCAATACGCGAAGGCCGAGATCGGCCGGCTCAAGGAGACGGGCGAACTGGGCCGGCTCCGCTACGTGCGGCTGGTGATGCCGGCGGGCGACTGGGTGGCCGCGGGGTTCACCGACCTCATCGTCACGGACGAGCCCCTGCCGGCGCTGGAGCACGAGCCTCCTGCGTCGGACATGGACGAGGCCACCTACGCCGAATACACGTCCTTTGTGAATTACTACATTCACCAGGTGAACTTGATGCGCCACTTACTCGGGGAGCCGTACCGCCCGGTCCACGTGGATGCGAATAACCTCGTGTTGGTCGTGGAGACGGACAGCGGGGCGTCGGGCACCATCGAGATGTCGCCGTACACCACCACGCTGGACTGGCAGGAGGAGGCCTTCGTGGCCTTCGAGCACGGCTACGTCCGAATTCAGTTGCCCGCGCCCCTGGCGTCGAACCGGCCGGGGCGGGTCGAGATCCTGCGCGATCCCGGCAAGGGCGTCACGCCGATGACCGAGACGCCCACCCTGCCGTGGGTGCACGCCATGCGCCAGCAGGCCATCAACTTCGTTCGCGCCGTCCGAGGGGAAGCCAAGCCGCCGTGTGAAGCTCCGGAGGCGCTGGAAGACCTGGTGGTGGCACGGGAATACATCCACCTGCGCCACGGCCGGTAAGACCGGGTCACGACCGTCGGAGGGCAGCCTTCCGCGGACCCGGAGAGGGCTACTCGTGGCGCAGGGCTTCGATGGGGTTGAGGTTGGCGGCGCGCGCGGCGGGGTACATGCCGAAGAGCAGCCCCACGCCCATGCTGATGCCCACGGACAGCAGCAGGCTCCAGAGGGTGACCACGGTGGGCATTCCGGCGAGGAAGGTCACCACGATGGGGATGCTGACGCCGACGAAAATCCCGAGGAGGCCGCCGATGGTCGACAGCACGACGGTCTCGATGAGGAACTGGACGACGATCTGGCTGCGCTTGGCGCCGATGGCGCGGCGGATGCCGATCTCGCGGGTGCGCTCGGTGACGCTGGCCAGCATGATGTTCATGATGCCGATGCCGCCCACGAGGAGGGAGATGCCCGCGATGGCGCCGAGGACCACGTTGAAGATTTGTTTCTGTCGCTCGGCCTGCTGGAGCAGCCCCAGGGGCACCACGAGGTCGTAGTCCTTCTTGGTGTGGTACCGCTCGAGGAGGCCGCGGATGATCTCGGAGGTCTCGAGGACGTCTTCGAGGCGGGCCACCTGGACCGTGGCCTCGTGGAGCTCGACCTTCTCCGCGGCGATGCTGCCGCTTGACCGCTGGACGATGAGCTCGCCGAACCGCTGGCGCGCCGCGCTCAACGGGATGTACATCTGGTAGGCGGCGGCCTGGGCGCTCCCCGGGGCTCCGGGCTTTTTCGGCTCGCCGGCGCCGGAAATGCGGGCCCCTTTGGGGGCCATGACGCCGACGACGCGGTAGACCTGGCTCCCGATTCGGACGGTGCGGCCGATGGGGTTGTCGATGGGGAACAGCTCGTTGGCCATGCCCTGCTCGAGCACGCAGACATTGGCGACGGCGTCGAGCTCGGAGTCGGTGAAGAAGCGTCCGCGCACCACGGGGTGATTGGTCATGCGGGGATACCACGGCAGGGTGCCGACGACCTCGCAGTCCACGCGGTATTCGCCGCGCCACACGTCTTCGCGCAGGATGCGGCTGGGCATCACGATCTCGACGCTGGGGATGGTGTTGCGGATGCGGTCGATGTCGTCGTAGGTGATGCCGTACTCGACGGACATGGAGCGCTCGGCGGAGCTGGACCGATCCTCGGGCGGCTTGACGCTGCGGACGATGATGTTGTTGCTGCCCAGGCGCCGGATCTGTTCCTGGGCCTCGAAGCTGAGGCCCTCGCCGATGGCGAGCATGGCGATGACGGAGCACACGCCGAAGACGATGCCCAGCATGGTGAGGAACGACCGGAGCCGGTGGGTCCAGATGCTCTTGACGCCGAGCTTGACGGAGCGGCGGATCCGGCTCAGGGCGAGCGGGTCGGCCGGCAGCCAGTCGGGGAGCCGGGAAGGCCGGTCGTCATCCGCGGGGGTCGATATCATGTTCCAGTTGTCCATCGCGCAGGTAAATGGCCCGTTCCGAGCGTTGAGCGACTTCGTCCGAGTGGGTGACCATGATGATGGTCTTGCCCTGGCTGTGGAGGTCGTCGAACACGTCGAGGATGTCGGCGCCGGAGCGGGAGTCGAGGTTTCCCGTGGGTTCGTCGGCCAGGATGATAAGGGGGTCGTTGACCAGGGCGCGGGCGATGGCCACGCGCTGCTGCTGGCCGCCGGACAATTCGTAGGGCTTGTGCTCGAGGCGGGTGCCCAGTCCGACCCGTCCGGCGAGGGCGGTGGCGAGCCGGCGGCAGCGGGCCTCCGGCACTCCCTGGTAATAGAGGGGCACCTCGATGTTCTCGACGACGCTGAGCTGCTGGATCAGGTTGTAGGACTGGAAGATGAACCCGATGCGGCGGCCGCGGATCTCGGAGAGGGCGTCGTCGTCGAGGCGGGACACGTCCTCGCCCCCCAGGATGTAGCGTCCCGACGTGGGCCGGTCGAGGCAGCCGAGCAGGTTGAGCAGGGTCGACTTCCCGCACCCCGAGGGGCCCATGATGGTGACGTACTGGCCGGGGTAGAAATCGAGGGTGAGCCCGCGCAGGGCCTCGACCACCACCTCGCCCATGCGGTACGACTTGCGCAGATCGACGACCTGGGCGATGGGCTCGACAAACAGGTCCGCCTCAGGCAGCACCGGGCTCGTCTCCCGGGACGGCTTCGGGCGCGGCTTCCGACGGTTCCGCCTCCTCCTCCTCCGCCCCGTTCTCCGGCGCTTCCTTGCCCGCGACGCGGTCCGGCGCGCGCAGGAGCACGCGCTCGCCTTCCTTAAGCCCCTTCTTGATCTCGATGTGCTCGATGTTCATCTCGCCGGTCTCGACGACGCGGCGTTCGGTGTCGAGGCCGGTGTCGACGTAGCACACCCGCTGCCCGTTCTCCTCGATGACCGCCTGGACGGGCACGTAGAGCACGTTGTCGAGGCGGGCCACTTCGATCTCGACGTCGCAGCTCATGCTGGGCCGAAGCCATTCGTGGACCCCGTCGATGCTCACCTGGACCGGGTAGAGCTTGACGTCGGGGTTCATCCAGCGCTGGGAGCTGTCGGGCAGGATGTTCACCTTGATCACCTCGCCCGTGAGGACCTCGTCGGACCCCACGACCCGGATCCGGGCCTTCTGCCCTTTGCGGATCTTCTTGACCACGGCCTCGTGGACCTTGACCTCGGCCGACATCTGGGTCATGTCGGGGATGGTGAGGATCTCCATCTGGTAGTGGATGTTGGCGCCCTTCTCGATGGGGTCCTGGCGGCGCCAGGGATCGTCGCTGCCGGCGTAGATCACCAGGCCGGGCCGTTCGGCCACGATGACGCATTTCTCGACCTGCTGACGCAGCTCGTCGCGGCGCATTTGCTGGAGGTTGTGCTGGGCCTCGGTGGAGCGCAGCTTGGTCTCGTCCTGCATCAGCTTCGATTCGGCCTGCTTGATCACGCGGTCCAGCTTGCGCAGGGCTTCCTCGTAGTCCGAGAGCAGCTTCTCGGCCTGCTTGGGAAATTCGTAGGCCACGAAGAGGTCGAGCTCGCGCTGGGCCGATTCCACCTCGATCCGGCCCCGTTCGACCTTGAGCTTGTCGGAATCCAGGTCGAGCTGGGTGACGAACTGGCGCTCGAAGAGCTTTTCCGTGCCCGCGAGGCGGATCTCGTTGGATTTGAGCTCTTCCTGAGCGAGGTACACCTTGGCCTCGAGGTCCTGCATCTTCTGGGTGGCCTCGCCCCCCAGGGCGCCGGAACCGACGAGGTTGCTGAAGTCCACGTGGGGCCGCGGTTTCTCCACGACCAGGGTGGCGGCGGTTGTGGAGTCCGACGCGGCGGCGGCGCGGGGCGGGGCCGTTTCGTCATCGGAGGACACCGCGGGAGCGGGCGTCGGGGCGGCGGTGACGACGTATCGGGCAATGAGATCCTGGGCCAGCTCGGACCCGACGTATTTCTCGAGGTCCATGCGGGCGAACTTGGCGGCCAGCTCGGCCTCGCGGATGTCGCTCTCGTTCTGCTTTTTCTGGATCTCGTACTGGGCCTGGGCCTCGAGATAGGCCGAGCGCGCGCCCTGGTACTGGATCTCCTGGGCGGTGAGCTCCTCGGACAGCTCGTTGGCGTCGAGCTGAACCAGGACCTTGCCGTTCCTGACGTCTTCTTCGGTGACCTGGTACCCCTCCTCGACGACGTCGATGATCTTGGTCTGGCGCTTGACCTCCGACTTGATGTCCTGGGACTGGAGCGAGTCGATGGTGCCGTCCTCGACGACGTTGATGACGAGGGCGCCCCGCACCACGGGGGCGGTGGTCCCGCTGACGAGCGCCTCCGATCCCCGGGTGAGGAAGTAGGCGACCCCGGCGACGATGACAGCCACGACGGCCAGCTTCCAGAGGAAGGAGAACCTAAGGAAGCGGGGACGTCTCGGCTGCGACGGCGGCGGGCTCGACGGGCTCTTCGGAGGCAGGACCGACGACGGGATCTCCCTCTCCCGGTTGCGGGGAACCGGATCCGGAAGGGTCAACCCCGGGTTCGGGGTAGTCGGCATCGGTAATATCCTCCCACTGGCCGTTCGGCTTGATGTAGAGAATGCCCATGTCGCGCCAGAACCGGAGGCGCGTGATGGTATGGCTTACAAGGGCGTCGGTGAGGGCGTTGCGCGCGTCGATGAGGTCGTTTTGCGCGTCCACCTGGTCGCGGGCGGTGGCCTGGCCGTACTCGGCGCGCAGGGCCTGCTCCTCGACGCGGCGCTGGGCGAGCTGGACGCCCTGCTGGCGGATCTCGAAGCTGCGCAGGGCCTGTTCGAGGCGGCGCAGGTCTTCGCGCACCTGGAGCTTCACGCTGTCTTCGGCGAGCTCGAGCTCCCGGGCGGCCCGTTCAAAGGCGATGAGGGTGGCCCGATACTGGTTGCGCTCGGCCTTCTTGTCGAAATCGGGGTCGAAATCGAGGCCGGCGCTGAGGCGGGCGCGCTGGAAATCGAACTCGGTCCAGCGGTTGTCGTCGAGGCTGGTGACATCGCCCTGGAGGATGAGATCGAGACCCGGCTTCAGCGCGTTGGCCGCCACGTAGACCCGGCGCTCGGCGTCGGCCGCCTGGTCGCGCACGTTGTAGAGGTCGAGGCGCGTCACCAGGGCCACCTGGACGGCTTCCTGATCGGTGATTTCCGGATGGAGCAGCCCTTGTTCGAGCAGGCTGTCCAGTTCCGTCTGGTCGAGCATGATGGGGGCGTCCGTGGACAGGCCCAGCTCGATCTTGAACTCGTCGAGGGCCTGCTTGTAGGCCTGGATGGACTGGATCCAGTTGTCCTGGGCGTTGAGCTCGGCCTGGCGGCTGAGGCCCACGGCGGTCTCGGTGGTGCGGCCCACCTCCGCCTCGGCGGCCTGCCGTTCGGCGTCGTCGCGCAGGGCCTGGTAGCCGAGGTAGTTGTTGCGGACGGCGTCGCGGGCCTGGAGCACGCGGAAATAGCTCTCGGCGATGTCGACGGCGAAATCCTTGCGGAAGAGGGCGAAGGAGCGCAGTTCGTAGAGCACGTCGCGCTCGGCCTGGGTCAGGGCCTCCTGGGCCACCCGACGGCCCGCTCCGCGCAGCAGGGGCTGGTTGATGGTGGCGGCGAGGGCGGATGTGGCGCTGGTGCGGGGGTCGCCGGTAAGAAAGCGGAGGAAATTCGACGTGAGGTCCACGGCGATCTGGGCGCCGCCCGCCAGGAGATAGTTCACGCCCAGCCGGGTCTGGCCGGGGACGCTCCGCTCGTCGACGATGTCGATGTCGGCTGCGTTGAGGCCCGTGACGGTGGCCGCCCCTTCCACGAGCCGGGCGTAGCGATTGATGAGCTGTCCCGGCGTGCCCGTGAGATCACCGATCTGGCGGACGAGGTCGGGGGCCTCGAGGGCCAGACGGGCCGTGTTGGAAAGGGTGGTCACGTCGCGCGTGCTGCGCTCGTAGGCCGCCGCGGCGCCTCCGGAGAAGATGGGCGTCCATTGGTGGCGCTCGAGGGTCAACTGGAGGGCGGCGAGGTAGACCTGCTCTTTCCGGTTCTGGTAGGTCCGGTTGTGCTTTACGGCGAGTTCAAGGGCCTTCTCGAGGGAAATGACGTAGGCCTCTTCGCCCGGCTGAGAGTCGGGTCCCATGAATTCGGCATGGGGGTCGGCTTTCGGCAGGCCCTCCAGCGACGGGCCCTGTTCGGGCTCCTCGATGGTGAACTCGGGGTCCATGTTGGGCACGATAGGCGCCTTCTCTTCGATGATGCCGTACGTTTCCCGGTCCGCTTTCTCCCGAAAATGGGTGGTTGTACAGCCGGTGCCCAGTACCGCGAGGGTCAGGAGTAAGACTGCTGAAGAACGATTCATATCCCCTTGAGCGCGCCGGCGCCACCCCGTGCTAGACTATACTATTCCCTATGCAGAACGCCACAATCACGACAAGCCTTGACGAGCCTCCGGATCTCGGCCCACGAACAATCGATCCGGGAATCGGCACAGACCGCCCTTTGTCGTTGGACCCGAAGCAGGCAATCCCGGTTTCGGTTTCGGCTTCGGCATCCCTCCCCTCAGTATGACGGCAAGACGGTCGCCGATCAACGAATTCCTTTGCACCCTTCGATCGTCGGGCACGACGGCGCGGTCGCCTCGGGCAATAGAAGGAATCGGAACGACTTAGGAGGTCGTCGCGGACGCCGGGCATCGGCTCTCGCGGGGCCTCGGGGAGGCCGGGCGGGGTTCGCGGGCGCGGGGATTGATCGGCTCGCTTGACAGGCCGGGGGCAAAAAGGTATAATCGCATGCGATTAGGGGGTACGACATGATTAGCAAGACGGCATTGCAGGCGATACGGGCCCTGACCCTCCTGGCGGAGTTGCCGGAGGGGGTCTATGAAGGGGCCGCGGTCATCGCCGAGAAAATCGGCGCCCGGGCCAACTACCTGGGCAAGCTGCTCCAGTCGCTGACCCACGAGGGGTTGGTGGTGTCGCAAAAGGGACTGGGCGGCGGGTTCCGGCTGGCCAAGGCGCCCGATCGCATAACCCTGTTCGACGTGGTCGATCCCATCGAGCAGGTGAGCCGGTGGGAGGGATGTTTCATGGGGCGGCCCCGCTGTTCCGGGGAGCACCCCTGCGCCATTCACCATCGCTGGCTGGAAGTGCGCGAGGCCTATCTTCAGTTGTTGCGGGAGACGACCATCGCGGACCTTCTGGCGGAGGATCCGGTGCCGGCGCTGGGGTTGTAGGAACGGTATTTTTTGCGGGGCAAAATCGCATAAAGGCATGCGATTAGGGTTAAAGGAGCCCGGTGTTTGATGAACGCAATCGCCCGAATTCGGTCCGCCGATCTTGACGAGGCCATTTATCGGCCCTTTTTCAAAGCCGGCATCGCCAGCGTGTTGACCCTGGGGGCAGCGTGGGGCGCGGCGTTGCTGCTGCGGATTGCGGTGCTGGGGTCCTTCACGGCCGTGGGTCTCCATGAGGTCAACGCCCACGGCCACGCCCAGATTTTCGGGTGGGTGGGTCTGTTCGTGATGGGCTTCGCCTACCAGATGTTTCCGCGGTTCAAGCAGGTGTCGCTGTACCGTCCGGGCCTGGCGTGGGCGTCGCTGGGGCTGATGGTGACGGGGGTGGTGTTGCGGTCGGCCCTTCAGCCGCTGGTGCCGTACCTCGATTGGACGGTGGGGCCGGCGGCCTTCGGCTCGGTCCTCGAGATCGCGGCCATCGGCCTTTTCGTCTACGTGATGTACCGCACCTTCCGCAAGAGCCTGAACCCGAACGCCGCCTACGAGTACTACATCTTCGCCGCCCTGGCGTGGTTCCTGGTCCAGGGGGTGTACGAGGCGGTGTACTTCGTGGCCACGGCGCTGGCCTCCGACCGGGAGGCCCTGCTGGCGCTGACGTCGACGTGGCAGGCGCCCCTGCGGGAAATCCAGATCCACGGCTTCGCCATGCTGATGATCCTGGGCGTGAGCCAGAAGATCCTGCCCGCCTTCTACGGGTTTTCGGCTCCCGGACGCCGGGCGAGCCTGGGCCTGCTGGCGGCGATCAACGTGGGGCTGGTGGCGCAGTGCGGGGGATTCGTGCTGATGCGGACGGCCGGTCATGCCTGGGCGAGCCTGTGGTACACGGGCGTCCTGGTGATGGCCTTCGCGTCCCTGGCCCTGGCGCTGAGCTTCGGGCTGCATCGGGGGGCGCCCCGGCGCGCGGACCGCTGCGTCAAGTTCATCCGGGCCGCCTATGCCTGGCTCGGGGTGTCGCTGGCGATGCTGGTGCTGCTGCCGGCCTACCAGTTCGGCCTGCTCCGGGCCCTGGCGCCGGGGAGCGAAGCCGCCGAGCTGGGCTTCTCGCACGCCTACTACGGCGCCATCCGCCACGCCATCACGGTGGGGTTCATCAGCCTGATGATCGTGGGGGTGGCGGCCAAGATGGTGCCCATTCTGAAAGGGGTGGACATCCGCCGTCTGCCCGCCCTGTGGACGCCCTTCGTACTCCTCAATGCCGGCTGCTTCCTTCGGGTCAGCATGCAGACCCTGACCGACTTCGATGCGGCGGCCTTTCCGGTGGCGGGGGTCAGCGGGCTGCTGGAGGTAACGGGTCTGGCGGTATGGGGGGTGCACATTTGGCGGGTGATGAGCGCGCCTCGGGAGTCGACGGTGAACGCGAAGAGCGTGGCCAACGGCGCCCGGGCTTAGAGACGAGGAAAAGAGGAGGGTGAGCGCCGGGGATTGCGGAAAAAAGTGGGAGAACGGAAGGAACACGTCGAGAAAAGCCGCCCCAGACGGCACCACGGGCACCGAGGGTGATTCGGGGACCCGAGACCGACACGACCGATCGTCGACAAGGAGACGAAAGATGCTGCCTACCGACATTCTCAAGAACGAGCACCGGGTAATTGAACAGGTG
This sequence comes from uncultured Nitrospiraceae bacterium, assembly GCA_964452795.1. Lineage (GTDB taxonomy): Bacteria > Hydrogenedentota > Hydrogenedentia > Hydrogenedentales > SLHB01 > CAYVOE01. The sequence goes on along the minus strand of CAYVOE010000126.1, from coordinate 2,421 downwards.
TTGAACGTGCTCGAGAAGATCGCCTACCGCGCCGGAGTCGAGAACAAGTTCGACATCGAATCCGCCGAGGAAGCGCTGGATTTCTTCCGCAACTTCGCGGATCGCTGCCACCACGGCAAGGAAGAGGATCAGCTCTTCCCGCTGCTGGAGAGCCGCGGCTTCAGCCGAGAGACGGGCCCCACGGGCGTGATGCTGCACGAGCACGAATCGGGCCGTCAGTTCATCCGCGGCATGGCGGACGCCATTGAATCGGCCCGGGGCCGGGACAAGGAGGCGGGCGACCGCTTCGCCGGCTACGCCCGGGCCTACATCGACATGCTGCGCATGCACATCAACAAGGAGGACCACTGCCTCTTCGCCATGACCGACAAGACCCTCAGCGCGGCGGATCAGGAGCACCTGATGGCGCAGTTCGACAAGGTCGAGTCGGAAGAGATGGGCGACGGCACCCACTGCCGCTACGTCGACCTCGCCAACCGCCTGGCGGACCGCTACGGCGTGGACCGGGTCGAGGCGGCTTCGGGCGGCCACGGCCGCGTGGGGGCCTGCTCGCACCATGTCCATTGAAGAATCCGAGTTCGCGGTGCGCCGCAGGCGCCTGTGCTCGAGGCGGCCCCTAGAAGCCGTCGCCGGCGACGGTGAGGACGCTGAACTCTCCTGTGGTGCCGGCGGCGGTGACGAGGAAGGCCGCCTGCCCCCCGGGCACGGGCGCCGCGGCGGACTGCAGCGGGTTGGGAAAGGCGATTCCGGTTGTGGACGCGAGGACGAGGATATGGGAAATGTCTTCGAAGTCGTCCTCGGAGATTCGAGCGACCGTCGTGCTCTGAGCGTCGAGATCGATGCGGTTGTATTCCGCGGTGGGATTTTCGACCGCGACGTTGAAGAGGAAGATGACGGTCTCGTCCGTGCCGTTGACGAGCAGTACCCGGAAGGGGTCGGAAGGTCCGGGCCTCGGGCAGCCTGCGGCTCCCGCCATTACACCCACCATGGAAACGAGGAAGAGAAGGGTTGAAGTCGTTTGTGAGCGGCTCATGAGATTTCCTCCGCGGCGGATTCGCCGCATCGTTGAAAGGAACGGAGGAAAGGTCAACCGATGACGGGCCGCTTGCGAGTATAGCGAAACGGTCGGGTTTTCACGAGTAGTGACGCAAGGGCGTCCAAGCATCGAGGTTAGAAGGAAGGAGGAACCATGAGTTACGGGAAGCTGTGGCTCGGCCTGACGGCGGTGATTGTGCTGTCGTTCGGCGTGCTCGGCTATTACGGGGTCGAGATCTATCGCCAGAGCCCGCCTATTCCGGAACGGGTAGTGACGGCCGACGGCGAAGTATTGTTTACGGGCCAGAACATCAAGGACGGCCAGAACGTCTGGCAGTCCATGGGCGGCCAGGAAGTGGGGTCGATCTGGGGTCACGGGGCGTATCAGGCGCCGGACTGGTCGGCGGACTGGCTGCACCGCGAGGCGGTGTATCTGCTGGACCGCTGGGCCCAGGCGGACCACGGCATGGCCTATGAGGAGCTGAACGCGGAGCAGCAGGCGGCCCTGCAGGCGCGCCTGCGCGGCGAGCTGCGCACCAACACCTACGACCCCGAGACGGGCGACCTGCGGATCTCGGCGGATCGGGCGGCGGCTTTCGCGGCCGTGTCGGAGCACTACACGGGGCTCTTCGGCGACCACCCGGACTTCGACGAGCTGCGCAACGCCTACGCCATCCCGGAGAACGCCATTCGGGGCGCCGAGCGCCAGGACCTGATGAACGCGTTCTTCTTCTGGGCGGCCTGGGCCTGCGGGACGGAGCGTCCGGGCCAGGCGATTACGTACACCAACAACTGGCCCCACGAGCCGCTCATCGGCAACGCGCCCACGGGCAGCATCGTCCTGTGGTCGATCCTCAGCGTGGTGGTCCTGCTGGCGGGCGTGGGAGCCCTGGTGTGGTACTTCGCCGTTCAGCGGAGCAAGGAAGAGCATCACGAGGCGCCCGAGCGCGACCCGCTGCTGGGCCTGGCGCCCACGCCGTCGATGAAGGCCACGCTGAAGTATTTCTGGGTGGTGGCGGCGCTGATGGTGGCGCAGGTCGGTTTCGGGGCCATCACGGCCCACTACGGGGTCGAGGGCGAAGGCTTCTACGGCATCCCGCTGGCCAAGTGGATCCCCTACAGCCTCACCCGGACGTGGCACACCCAGCTCGGCATCTTCTGGATCGCCACGGCCTGGCTGGCCACGGGCCTGTTCCTGGCGCCGGCCGTGTCGGGCTATGAGCCCAAGTATCAGCGGGCGGGCGTCAACTTCCTGTTCGGATGCCTCCTGCTCATCGTGGTGGGCTCCTTCTTCGGCCAGTGGCTGGCGGTGCAGCAGCGGCTCGGGCTGGTCACGAACTTCTGGTTCGGCCACCAGGGCTATGAATACGTCGACCTGGGCCGGTT
>CAYVOE010000125.1:0-11715 GCA_964452795.1 uncultured Nitrospiraceae bacterium | reverse complement strand
GGCAAGGTCGTATTCCTGTACCGGATCGTGGACGGCGGCGCGGACCACAGCTACGGCATCCAGGTGGCGCGGCTGGCGGGGCTGCCCCCGGCCGTCATCAAGCGGGCCCACGACATCCTCGAGTCGCTGGAATCGGGAAACACGTCGACCCTCGGGCTCCCGCAACAGTTGAGCCTCTTCGGAGCGGGGGCGCCGCCCGCCGGGCCCAGCCCCGTCGAAAAAGAGCTCGAGGCCATCAACCCGGACGACCTCAGCCCCCGGGAGGCCCACGATTTCATTTATCATCTTAAGCACCTGATGGCGCGTCCTCGGCCGGACTCGTGAGGCTCCGTCCGGTCCCGGCGGCATAAAATCCCCGGTCGGGGCGTTAACTCGAAAGTAGCATCGTCACGCCTTCTCGCGGCCGCGGAACCCGGCGGCCGCTTTCCGAGTCCAAAGATCAGCGCCGTCGCGCACACGGGCGGCGTCCCCAGAGTTATCACAACCGGAGGACCGCTACATGCGCAGCGCGAACGGCACGCTTAGCCGAATCCTCTGCTACGGTGGCTTCAACGGCCACGCCCGGGGCCGACTGGCCATGCGACCGATGACCCTGTCGGATGCGGGCCGGGTCCACGAATGGCTGTCTTCCGAGGAAATATTCCGCTATGTCCACTGGCGGTTCGACTCCTACGAGGAGACCCGCCGCAACGTCGAGCGCTGGCTCGAGGACGGGGATTCCCTATATCTGATGCTCCTGCAAGAGGGGCGCGAGATCGGGTTCATCCACCTCGAGGCCTACGACCCGTACCGCCGCCAGCTCTGGCTATCGTTGATCATCCTCGATCCGGAGCTTCTCGATCAGGGCATCGGCACCCGGACCCTCGAGTTCCTGATGAACCGCCTGGGAACCTCCGGCCTCATCGATCGCGTCCTTCTCATGGTGGGCGTCGACAACGGCCGGGCCGAGCGGGTATACCGCCGGGTGGGTTTCAACGAAATCGACCAGCGCCAGGTGGCCTTTTTCAACGGCCCCGTTGTGGATCAGCGGATCATGGAATGCGAGCTGCCCCCCGAGGCATCATGGTCGTTGAAGCTTTCCACGGCCGACAAGCCGAAGGGCAGCGGTGCGGGCCTGCCGATGGAATACGCCGACGAGGCGGACGACTGACGGCCGGCACCAGAGACGGGAGCGCGGGCGCCGGACCGGCGGCCCCGGGGGATCCATCAGAGCGGAATGAACACTTCGGAGCTGGACTATGACCTGCCGGAGGAGCTGATCGCCCAGCATCCGGCGGAGCGGAGAGACGCGTCGCGTCTGATGGTCCTGGATCGGGCGGACCGGTCGATGCGGTTCGACGTATACCGCAACGTGGCCCGGTACCTCCGCCCGGGAGACTGCCTCGTCTTGAACCGGACCCGGGTGATCCGGGCGCGGCTGCGGGCCCGAAAGGCCACGGGCGGCGCGGTCGAGATTTTTCTCTTGCGGGAGGAGGAGCCCGGCGCGTGGGAGGCCCTGGTGCGGCCCTCGGCACGGGTCCGACCCGGGACGACGGTGCGCATCGGAGACGTCCTCGAAGCGGCCGTCGAAGAGGTCCTGCCCGAGGGACGCCGGCGGGTGCGGTTCAACCGCCCCGATGTGCTGCGCGCCCTCGAGGAAGCGGGCGAAGTACCCCTGCCCCCGTACATCCGCCGCGACGGCGCCGACCCGAGCGACGCCGCGCGGTACCAGACCATCTATGCCGAAGAACCCGGGGCCGTGGCGGCGCCCACGGCGGGGCTCCACTTCACTCCCGAAGTGTTCGCGTCTCTCGATGAGGCGGGCGTGATGCGGACGCACCTGACCCTCCACGTGGGCTACGGCACCTTTCGCCCCATCCAGACGGACAAGGTCGAGGACCACCGTCTCGAGCCGGAAGAGTTCGATTTGCCGGAGGAGACGGCGCAGACGCTGAACCGCACCCGCGCCGAGGGGGGACGCGTCGTGGCCGTGGGAACCACCTGCACCCGCGTGCTCGAGACCCAGCATCGCGACGGCATCTACCGTCCCGGTCACGGTCAGACCGGACACTACATTTACCCGCCCTACGAATTTCGGGCCGTGGACGCCCTCCAGACCAACTTCCACCTGCCCCGGTCGAGCCTCCTGGCCCTGGTCTGCGCCTTCGCCGGGACCGACTTCATCCGGGAGGCCTACCGCCGCGCCATCGAGGAACGGTTCCGGTTCTACTCCTATGGCGACGTGATGCTGATCCTCTGAGCTTCTTGGCCTGGCCGTCCAAGCTAAGGTCCTACTTGCTCTTTCTTGGGGCGAGGACGCCCAAGCCACGCGTGGCTGGCATCCCGGTCGTGGAGCCGCTACAATCGATCCCATCCGTTAGGGGCGCTGTGGAAAGGGAGTCCTGCCATGCTGTCGTTGCTGCTTTGCATTACCCTGGCCGCCGACCCGGAAGGGGACCTCGCGAAACGCCAGGCATACCTCGACGAGTTGTTGCGGATCCTGCCGGAGAGCAAGGAATGGCGGGAATGGCTCGATCGAACGGGCGAGTTGCCGCCCGATTTCGACGCAATGCCGTCGCAGGCCGAGCTGCCGGACCCGCTCCGACGCGCGCCGGAAGCGGAGCCCATCTCCGATCCCGAGGAATGGCGGGACTGGCGCGAGACCCTCAAGGCACGGGTTCAGCACTGGATCACGGGGACGATTCCGCCGGCCCCCGACAACCTCGAAGCCACGGTGCTCTCGGAACGGGAAGAGGTGGGGGCACGGGTGCGCGAGGTTGAATTGCGGTTCGGTCCGCAGCACAAGGCGCGGCTCGGCCTGGAACTCCTGATACCCGAGGGCGAGGGGCCCTTTCCGGTATTCATGACGCAGCACAACCACCGGGGCTGGGCGCTCATCGCCCTGCGCCGGGGCTACCTCGCCTGCGTCTACGCGGGGGCCGATTCCCGCGACGACACCGAATCCTTCATCGAGGCCTATCCCGGCTACGACTGGTCGCGGCTGATGCGTCGGGGCTGGGCGGCGAGCCGCTGCATCGATTATCTCGAGTCGGTGCCCGAGGCGCGCACCGATCAGGTGGTGCTGACGGGTCACTCGCGCAACGGCAAGACCTCGCTCATGGCGTCGGCCTTCGACGAGCGGATCGCCGCCGTCATTTCGAGCAGCTCCGGTTCCGGCGGGTCCCTCACCGCACGCTACAACGGCGAGCACCAGTTCGGCGAGGGCGTCGAGAACATCACCCGCGCCTTCCCCTCGTGGTTCCATCCGCGGTTCCGGTTTTTCGCCGGACGCGAGCACAAGCTGCCCGTGGACCTGCACACCCTGGTGGCCCTCTCGGCGCCGCGGCCCTGCCTGCTGAGCTCAGCGTACCACGACGGCGTGGAAAGCACCTGGGGCATCGAAGAAACCTATCTGGCGGTGAAGCCGGTCTACGCCCTTTCCGGCGCCGAAGACAACCTGCGGATCCTCTGGCGTCCCGGCGGCCACGAGACGGCGCCCGATATCATCGAGCAATACCTCGACTGGAGCGACGCCCATTTCGGTCGGGGCGGACGGGCCGTGCCGGAACGGCTCATCCATCCCCACGCCGCGGATGTCGATTCGATTCAAGGGGGCGATGCGCCGAACGTCGAGACCTATCCGGAGCGCCCCTTTGGAGGCGATCTTCTCACGGGCGACGCCCTGCGCGAGCGCATACCCGAATTGCTCGGCGAGATGCCGCCCCGGGTGCTGTCGCCCCGGGATGACTACGGCCGCGAACCCACCTTCATCAAGGACCTGCTCCACCGCGGCAGCGCCGGCAGCGGGTTGGAACGAGACAACTTCGTCTTCGGCGATTACCTGAACGCCGACGTGTACATGCCCGAGGGCACCCGCGACTCGGGTCGGAAGATACCGGCCATCCTGTGGCTCCATCCGGCGTCGTACCCGAAAGGCTACCTCGCCTCCTACCGACGGGGCGAGCAGGCCGTGCGCACCTTCGCCAAGGGCGGGTTTGCCGTGTTTGCCTACGACCAGATCGGCTTCGGCCGACGGATCTTCGACGTCGAAGGCTTCTACGACCGGTACCCCCGCCGATCCATCCTCGGCCAGATGGTCCGCGACGCCCAGGCCGCCCTCGACGCCCTCATGGACCTCCCTTATGTGGACACGCAAAATATCTGGGTGGTGAGCTATGCCCTGGGCACGCTGCCCGGGCTGCACCTGGGCGCCCTCGACGACCGGCCCGCCGGCGCGGTGTTCATCGGCGCGCCCCCGCCATTCCGGCTCGACACCGACCGTGCCGAGACCGGCGGGATACGGCGCTGGTCGCACCTGTACGCCGTGATGCCGCGGCTGGGGGCGTTTGAAGGCCACGAGGCCCGCGTCCCCTATGACGTGGACGACCTCCTGGCGGCGTGGTCCCCGCGGCCGGTGGTGATGGTAACCCCCCGCCTCGACCGCGAGGCGCCCCTCGAAATCGTCGAACGGGGCATCGAGTCCGCCCGGCAGGTCCACCCGGATCTCGAGCAGATCACGCCCGACACGTACAACCACTTCGACGACACGATGCAGGCCGTGGTGGTGGAAGCCCTGCGAAAACGCGCCTTGAGTGAAGAGTAACGAGTCGGACAAAATCGACACGCCCCGCCCCGGTCGACCGCCCCCCGCGGGCGCCGGGGTGTTGTGTTTTTTTGTTTCGTCCCGCCGAGACCGGAACGCTATAATTGCGCCGTGAAGAGGCGGGGTCGGGCCCGGAACCGCCCAGACCTGGGGTGTCCCGTTCCGTGCGGGACGCGCAGGTCGCACAAAACTTCGATAAGGCCGTCGTGGGGCCTCCGCCACGGCCGAGGGTTAACCAGTCGTATGGGATCAGCCCGAGTGCCTTCGACCGATCCTCCGCCGGTGGATCGACAGGCACCGCTCCGTATCGCTCTCCTCTACGCGTCGGTGGGGCTGCTGTGGGTCCTGTTTTCCGACCACCTGCTGCGCCTGTTCTTCATCGATCCCGCGGTGTTGAGCGGTTTGCAGACCGTGAAGGGGCTGCTCTTTGTCGGCCTGACCACGGGCGTCCTCTACCTTTTGCTGGAACGGCACGCGCAACGCATTCGCCGGTCCGATCGGGCCCTCCGCCAAAGCGAGCGGAACCACCGGCTTCTGATGGAGCAGGCCTCCGACGCCATCTTCCTCGCCGACGCCCGGGCCAACTATATCGATCTCAACGCGGCGGCGTGCCGCATGCTGGGCTACAACCGCGACGAATTGCTGAGCATGAACGCGGCCGACCTGGTTCCGGAAGAGGATCTGCCCGTCATCGCCGACCGGGTGGACCGGCTGGCCGCGGGCGAGACCCTGCTGTGGGAGCAGCGGCTGCGGCGCAAGGACGGGTCTCTGGTGACCTGCGAGATCAACGCCAAGCGGCTGCCCGACGGCCGGTTCCAGGCCATCGCCCGCGACATTACGGCCCGCAAACGGCTCGAGGAACGGCTGCGGCAGTCGCAAAAAATGGAGGCCCTGGGCCGGCTCGCGGGGGGAATCGCCCACGATTTCAACAACCTGCTCATGACCATCCGGGGCTACACGGACCTGGTGCTGGCGGCCACCCCCGAGAGCGACCCGCGGCGCACCGACCTGCTCGACATCGTGGCGGCCGCCGAACGGGCCTCTGCCCTGGTGCGCCGACTCCTCACCTTCAGCCGGCGCCGGGAAGCGCGGCTCGAAGTCGTTCGGCTCGATCGGGTCGTCCAGGACCTGGCGCGCCTGCTCGAACGGACCCTTGGCGACGACGTGCGCCTCGCCGTGTCTCTCGAAGAGGCGCTGCCCATCAAGGCCGATCCCAGCCAGATCGAACAGGTCCTGATGAACCTCACCGTCAACGCCCGCGACGCCATGCCCGAGGGCGGCACCCTCTCCATCGAGGTCCGCAACGTCACCATCGAATCCGCCGAACCGCCCGAGGCCGGCGGCCTTCCGCCCGGCCCCTACGTGCGGCTCACCGTGGCCGACACGGGCTACGGCATGGAGGACGAAACAAAGGCCCGCGCCTTCGAGCCCTTCTTCACCACCAAGGAAGACGGCCACGGCACGGGCCTGGGCCTGGCCACCGTCTACGGCATCGCCGAGGAGCACGGCGCGCGGATCCGGCTGGAGTCCGCCCCCGGCGCGGGGACCGTCTTCCACATCGACTGGCCCACCCGAGAAGTCTCGGACGCCCTCGACGACCCCGCGCCCACTAATTACGAACGGGAGCCAAGCCACGTCGAGGACCGCGCGGCCGGCGGATAACTTTGAAACCTGTTCCCGGGATCTTTGCGGAAAACCGGATTCTGTGGTAGCGTCTTGGCAGAGAATGCGCGGCTTTTCAACGCCCTCTTTGGCGTCCCGCACCGTGTTCCCCCCCACTCGGACTTGCCAGGCCTATGCCGAACCGCAACGACCCGCAGGAAAAAGTCCCGGACCGTCACGGGTTCAAGCAGGAAGGAAAAGACCTGCTTCGGGCCGTGTCGGCAGGGTCGCTGGTGGGATTTCCCCTGCTGTTGACCATGGAGATGTGGTGGTGGGGGATGGTGTTCGAGGAGCGCCGGCTCCTGACCGTGCTGGGCCTGACCCTCCTGGCCAACTTCCTCTTCAGCTTCTTCGTCGGCTTTCGCCGCGAGTTCTCGTGGTCGGAGGCGGCATTGGAGTCCGTGACTTCGGTGGGGATGGCTCTGGTCATCGCCGCGGGCATCCTGTGGCTCATCGGCGAGATCGACGGGGAATCGAACCTGTCGGAGGCCCTCGGCAAGATCCTCATCGAGGCCATCCCGGTGAGCATCGGCGTCTCCTTCGCCAACTCGCGCCTGCAGGGCGAGGCCCGGGGCGACGAGGAGGAATCCGCCGAGAACGGCGATGAAGAGGACGAAAGCCCGCCCTCGGGTCCGGAGCAGTGGCAGGGGCTGACGCCGGCGCGGCGCCAGTTGCGCCAGGACTTTCGCGACGCGGGCGTTTCAGCGGGCGGCGCCCTGCTGTTCAGCTTCAACGCCGCGCCCACGGAGGAGATCCTGATGATCGCGAGCCGCCTGCCGGGATGGCGCCTGGCGTTGATCGTGCCCGTGTCCTTCGTCTTGTGCTACGTCATCCTCTTTGCTTCCGGATTCATGGAGCACAAGCCGCACCACCCGAGCTTCTTCCAGACGCCCCTGGTCGAGACGGTGATCGCCTACGCGCTGGCCCTGGCCATCGCCTTCGCCCTGCTTTACGGCGTGGGAATGCCGGAAGTCCGCTCCCAGTTCTCGACCTTCATATCCTGCGGCGTGGTGCTGGGCCTCCTGGGCTCCGTGGGCGCCGCCGCCGGGAGGCTCGCGGGATGACGAAAGACAAAGAAAAGCGCGAAGATTCCGCGGAAGAAAGCGGCACCGGACGCAAGCTCGCCGAATGGATTACGTTCCTCATCAGCGCCGCCCTGATTCTGGCGGTGGCGGGGTACATGCTGTACCAGGGATCACGGGACGAGTCGCCCATCATCGTTCCCGAGATCCGGCCCCTCTACGATCAAGCCCAGCGGCAGGGCGCCCAGTACGTGCTGCCCGTCGAGGTCCGCAACACCGGCGACCGAACCCTGCGCGATCTGAAGGTGGAGGCGGCCTATACCGGCGTCGAGGGGAAGGAACAGACGCGGGAGCACATCATCGAGTACCTGGGCGAGCGCGCCCGCGAGACCCTCTATTTCTACTTCGACGCCGATCCGAAGGAACTCGACCTGACCTTCCGGCCCCACGTGTATCACCTGGGATAGGGCCGTCCCCGCCCGACGGTGGTCAGACGAAGCGGCGCATGTAGGCGAGGCTTTTCTCGGCGATGGCTTCCGGACCCGGCTCGAACTTGAAGACCTCGACCGACACGTACCCGTCGTAGTCGATGTCGCGGAGCGCTTCGAAAATGGGCGCGAAATCGACCTCGCCCCAGCCGGGACCGTTGAGATTGGTGTCGTTGGCGTGGTAATGGCGGAGGTATTTCGCGTACTTCCGGATGAGGGTCGCCCGGTCTTCGGCCTCCTGCTCCATGGCCTTGGTGTCGAGGAGAAGCTGGAACCGGGGATGGTTCACCGTATCGATGAGCTCGACGGTCTCGGCGACGGTGCTGCAGAAGTTGGTCTCCTGCGGCGAGAGCTGCTCCATGCAGATGGTGACGCCCCGCTCGTCGCAGTCGTCCATGACCCGGGTGAAGGCGTCCACGGCGTACGAGAAGGCCAGTTCCGGGGTGACGCCCTCGAGGACGTTTCGCTGCTTGGGCGAGCCGAAGATCAAGACCCGGCCGCCGATGTCGCCGCAGAAGTGGATGAGGTCGCGCAGGTACTGGACCGTGCGGTCGCGGACGCCCGCCTCGGGGTGGGTCAGGTGGAGGCCGTCGGGCCCCACGAGCACCCAGTGGATGCCCAGGATGTCGAGCCCCACCTCCTGGGCCTTGCGTACGATGCGGCGGCGGGTGCCGGCGTCAATGTCGGTGACGTGCGGAGCCAGCGTGAAGGGAGCGATCTCGAGTCCGTCGTAGCCGATTTTCTTGACGTACTCGATGGTGCGGTCGATGTCGTTCCAGTCCTTGAAGATTTCATTGCAGATTCCGAACTTCATGGCGATCGCAGTCCCCCTTGCCTTCCGCGGCGTCTTCCGAGCGATAGATCCAGACGTTGTTGCCCCCCGACCGCTTGGCGTCGTACATCATCGAATCGGTCATCTGGATGAACGACCGCAGGGAATCGCCTTCGCGGTACGACATCAGCCCGATGCTCATGGTCAGCCGGTCGAACCGACGGGCCTCGAAGCTTTTCCGTATGCGTTCGGCGATAAGCTGGGCCTGACCTTCCCCGGCCTCCGGCAGGATGACGGTGAACTCGTCGCCTCCGTAGCGGAACCCCGTGTCGACGTGGCCGCGGGTGCAGTCGAGGATAACCTTCCCCACGGCCTGCAGGACACGGTCGCCCTCGAGGTGGCCGTGGGTGTCGTTGTAGGATTTGAATTGGTCGATGTCGATGAGCAGCAGGGAGAGGGGATGCTTCTGACGCCGGGCGCGCTCGATCTCCGCCTTGAGCCGGTCGTAGAAGTAGCGCTGGTTGTAGAGCCCCGTCAGCGAGTCCTTGATGGACATCTCCTTGAGCTCTTTCTCCAGGCGCTTCTGCTCCGTGATGTCCTTGCAGATGGCGAGGGCCGTGGCGACCTGGCCGTCGCCGGCGCACACCAGCGAAAGGGACATGTTGACGGGGACCAGGCCACCGTCGCGCCGGCGCAGTTCCGTCTCGTAGTTCTTGACCGGCCGATCGGGACGGAGTCGGCGCCGCAGGAGCCGGTATTCGTCGGGTCCTCCGGTGAAGAACATGGCCGCCGGCTTGTTGATGAACTCGCCGTGGGTGTAGCCCAGCATCGAGAGGGCCCCGCCGTTGGCGAACTCGATCTTGCCGCTCTTGTCGACCGTGATGATGGCGTCGGCGGTGCTGTGAATGAGGTTTTCGAGGTACTGCTTGGTGGCGCGGAGCTCGCGGTTGATGCGCTCGAGCTCCTCGGTGGCGCGGTGGACCTGATTCTCGAGTTCCGCGTTGTGGCGTCGCGTCCGGATGTGGGCCGCCCGTTTCCCGAGGGCCTTCGACGCCGCCAGGGCCAGATCGGAGTACGTGAAGGGCTTGAGGATGTAGTCGTCCGCCCCCGCCCGCATGGCCAGCACCGCGTGGTTCACGTCCGTCAGGGCCGTGACCACCACGACGGCCAAATCGCGGTCGTGCGCCCGGGCCCGCCCCATCAGCTCGATGCCGTCCATTTCCGGCATGCGCAGATCGGTCACCAGGAGGGCGTAGTTTCCCTCTTCGAGACGAATCAGCGCCTCGGCGGGACTGCCGACGGAGACGCATCGGTGACCCAGAGCCTCGATGTAGCGTGACAACACGCTCCGCATCGCCGGCTCATCGTCTACGACGAGTACTCGCTCACTCACTGCCGTCACCTCGAACGGCGCGGCGGTTGAAGCGGGAGGACGCACGTGTCTGTACGTTCAAGCCTAAACGTATTTCAAGACGGCGATCATGACGATCGTGCTGCCAATCGTGAGCGCCAGCTGCGCCTTCGTAGGCCCTTCACCGGTCGCTTCCCGCTTCTTGAACACCTCGCCCAGGCCCGTCTGAGGCGTGTCGGTCTGGGCATGGGCCGGCTCTACGAACGAAAACAAACAGACGGCAACGATGAGGCACAGGAGCCCCACCGCAATTGCGGATTTCGGGTTCATGGATGCGCGTCTCCTAATCGAAGCCCTGTATCGGGAATTGTACCCCTGAACTTGAGAATAATGCAATCGACCGTCCACTGTTGCCCGGAGCGGTACCCGGGAGCAGCCCCCGGCCTCCGCGGCGACGGCGTTTTTCTTGATGGGTCGGGCCCCTACAGGTCCAGCCTCCCGGCTCCGTCGGCAGGGGCCGAAACGATGACCGAGCCGTGGCGCCCGGTTCTCGACGCATACGCCTCGAGCAGCGCCTCGGCGAAGGCGGAGGCCCCGTCGGCCCGCACCAGGTGGACCGTGCAGCCTCCGAAACCGGCCCCCGTCATGCGGGCGCCGTAACACCCGTTCAGGGAACGACTTATGGCGGTCATCTCGTCCAGCTCGCGGCACGTCACCTCGTAGTCTTCCCGAAGGCTGCGGTCGCTTTCGTCCATCAGTCGGCCCAAAGCGGCGGCGTCTCCGGCCTCGAGCGCCGCGGCCGCCGCCTGCGTCCGTTCGTTCTCGGTAACCACGTGCCGCGCCCGGCGAAACACCGCGTCGGGCATGCGGTCCCGGCCGGATTCCACCTCTTCCGGGGTGAAATCGCGCAGGTGGGTGGCGTTTTTGCCCAACGTTTCTTTCAGGATCCGGACCGCCTCGGCGCATTCCGCCACGCGCTCGTTGTACTTCGACGCCGCCAGGCCCCGGGACACCGCCGTGTCGGCCACCACGAACACCGCCTCGCGGAAGGTCACCGGCACGAGCCGGTACTCGAGGGAGCGGCAGTCGAGAAACAGGGCGTGGTGGGCCCGGCCCATGCGCGAGACGAACTGGTCCATGATGCCCGTCTTCAGGCCCAGGAATTCGTTCTCGACCCGCTGACCCAGCCGGGGCGCTTCCGCCCCGTCGACGGTGTAATCGCCCAGGGCTTCGAAAAGGGTGAGGGCGGCCATCTCGAGGCTGGCGGAACTGCTGAGGCCCGAAGCGACGGGCACGTCGCCCCGGATGAGGATGTCCGCGCCGACCGTGGGGTGCCCGAGCCGCTGCAGTTCATAAGCCACGCCGAGGACGTAGTCGATCCACGGCTCATCCGGATTGCGGCGGATGTCGTCCAGATCGGCCTCGGTGCTCCGGCCCAGATTGGCCGCGAAAGCTCGAATACGCCGATCCTTCCGCGGCCGCGCCAGGATCACCGTCTCCCGCTCGAGCGCCATGGGCAGCACGAACCCGTGGTTGTAGTCCGTGTGCTCACCGATGATGTTGACCCGTCCCGGCGCCCGTGCGCCCACCGTCGGCGGCGCGCCGAAATGCTCGTGATACTCCGCCTTCGCCCGGCCGATGTCGATGCCCATGGGTAGCGCTTCCCCCTTGTCCTCCCGGCCCGTTCGGAGCCCTTCGCGGATGCTTCCGCCGATGCCTCGTCGAGCCCGTGCTTGTACGATTTCCCCTAATCGTACTCGCACGCCCCCTCGAAATCGAAGCGCGAAACGGCCTGCAACCCGCAACCCGCTACCTGCTCCCTGCTCCCTGCTACCTGC
>CAYVOE010000124.1:0-11743 GCA_964452795.1 uncultured Nitrospiraceae bacterium | reverse complement strand
GTACACCCTCCTCCCACAGGGGCTTTCACGGAGGGCCGCTCCTCGCAATGACGGGGAGGGTCATTGCGCAGGAGCGGGTGGAGCGCAGCCCTCGTAGGACTACGGCGGGTGGGAATGAAGTCGATCCCGTAACGGCTCCGGCCAATGGTTGGCCTGAAGCGCTGTGTATGCACCCCCTTAGACGTGACTCCCCGGGCGGAGGTCCAGCCGAGGGCGGTGGCGTGGATCGCTTGCCGGCCCCATGGAGGAGAAATACTGTGTTGATTTTTCGGCAAGCAACACATGATGATTGGATCGTTTGCCGCAGTTCATGCCCACGAATTCCGGATTCTGAGTAAGTCCGGCGACGTGCCGAGGGTAAAGCCGCTCCAGCCTCAACGACCTCGGCACAGGAAGCCGCGCCGACAGTCTTGTTCCTCTTCAGAGCTATCGGACCGCATTCGACGAAGGGCGAAGGTTCAGCGCCACAGGCGCCGGACCCGAAGCCGGGACACCCGGCACGGGAGGTAGGTCATGATCCATCGGACGCTCTTCACGGCGGGACTGGCGACGCTGTGCGCGATTATGGGCGCCGCCGGTGCGCAAGAGCCGGAATCGGAACGGCGTCTGCCGGCATGGGCCAATGAGGTCCAGACCTACAACATGCTCGCGCTGACGCCTCCGGAGGCGCTGGAATTAAATATCTCGGTGAACGGTATCTGGGGCGGGATGGGCGGCAACGATCCCATCCTGCCCCATCCGCCGTACATGCCGGGCGTTGGCCGCGTGTTCGGGCGGGATCGGAAGGCCTTTGTCGAAGCGTCCCACGCGGCGGGGCTGATCGCGGTGGCCGCCATTCCCAGCGTCGAGGGCATGTTCCCCATCCGGGAAATCACACCGAACCTCGAGGAGATGGCCTGCCGAAAGGCGGACGGCTCGCTCGCGCTCTGGGGCGGTCCCGAGGAAAAATGCCTCCAGATGTGTACGAATCGTCCCGACTGGCTGAAGTGGGAAATCGAGTTCGGGAAGGAAGGTATCGACGCCGGCGCCGACCTCGTGCTGGTCGACACGCCCCAGGGTCAGGCAGTGGGCAACATCATAGCCAAGGGCGGCTATTGCAGCACCTGCATGCAGACCTTCCGCGAACACCTTCAGGCGAAGTACACGCCGGAGGAACTGAGCGACACGTTCGAGCTCGACGACCTGTCCGACGAGGCGCTCGTCGCGCGGCTGAAGGATCCCGCGCCCGGCGAATCGGACGCCTGGATCTACGTAAACCGCATGATGACCCAGCCCCTGTTCCACGAGTTCCTCTTGTGCCAGGAACGGGCCGGCTGGGAGACGCGCAAAGAGCTGATCGAGGCCCTGCGAAAGTACGCACAGGAGCAGGGACGGCAAGTCATCTTCGCCTGCAACGCGTTCCAGATGAACGGGGCGAACTTCCTGGGCTACTGGATACGCGCGACCATGTTTGCCGACGTATTCGACTGGTTCATCTACGAGAACGGGTACAGCCCGCGCGGCATTCCGTTGGAAGATGTGAAGCCGCCGCGCGAGAAATGGGCCGCCGCCCACAAGCTCGCCTACCCCATCCACAACCGGCGCGCTGTCACCGTGATGGGCGCAGGCGCTATGCCCCGGTTGTTCAAGGCCTATCAGGATGACAAACGCAGCTCGACGACCTGGATGGCGGTGCAGTGCGCGGAGGCCTACGCGGCCAACGGCGCCTACTCCACGTACTACTTCACGCCGGCGGGACCCGAGCATCCCGACGGGTTCACCGGTTTTCGGGAAGCCCTCTGGACGAAAGCCTTCGACTTCTTCGGGTTTGTGCAGGACCACAAGGACCTGTACGACGGCGCGCTGCACTCCGGCTCGCCGGTGGCCTTCCTCTTCCTCGACAACGAACGCGGCCGCACCATCCCCGGGGTTTACCCGTCTTACTCGGGGCTGGCCCAGGGCTTCATCGAGAGCAATTTTCCTTTCGACGTCGTCTATGCGGGAGACGATGTATACGTGAAAGACCGATTGTCTGCGGAGGACCTCAAGCGGTACCGCACGATCATCGTCCCCTCTCCCATCGAGCCTACGGACAACCAGAAGGCGGTGATACGGCAATTTGCGGAAAGAGGCGGCACCGTCGTATGCCAGGAACCGCAGCTTCTGGGGTTTTCGGGCGAACTGGAACCGCTGCCGGACGCGCCGGGCCTGGCCGGAGCCTTGTCTGTGGCCAGGGGCACGGTTTGGGTGCTGAGCGGCGAAGTCACGGAGACCTGGACGGACGACATAGGGTCGCGCTTCTTTCGCGACTACGAGCCTGCCCTCCGAGACGACATCGGTGCCCTCGCCAGGCAACTGGATTTGGCTCCCATACTCGATGGAGAACCGGACGGCCTTGTGTGTGCTTTCCCCATCGAACAGCCGGAACGCGAGCGGGTCGTCGTGCACCTGGTGAACTATGACATCGATTTCGACAACGACGCCATCCGGGAGAAGGAGGACCTTCGGATCTCGTTGATCCGGCCTCCGTTCCTTACCGGCCCCGTCGAGGCGCGCCTCTATACCCCGGGACAAGAAGAGCCGACGGTGCTCGAATCCACGGTCGAAGGCGGAACAATGTCGTGCAGGGTACCGCGGATGGCGGAAGCCACGTCGGTCACCTTCACCGCGCAGTAGGCTCCAAAGAACGGAGATCTCCGTGTCGACGGCAACGCAAGGAGAGCCGAACGGACCCGTGGAAGGCGGGACGCTGCCCTTCCGCCGTAAGGTCCTCTACGGCGTGGCGGGACTCGGCGATTCCGTGGTGGGCAACGGCGTCCTGGCCGCGACCCTCCTCTATCCCCTGGCACTGAAGGTGGACATGGCGGTGCTCGGGCTCCTGATGATCGTGCCGCGTCTGTGGGATGCCGTGACAGACCCGATCATGGGCAACGTTTCGGATAATACGCGATCCCGCTGGGGACGCCGGCGGCCGTACATTCTGGTCGGGGGCCTGGCGACGGGGCTGTGCTTCTTCCTGGTCTACGCCTGGCCGCCCTTATTCGAGGGCAAGGCCCTGCTGGCGTGGTTCTTCGTCATCTTCATCGTTTTCTACGGCGCCCATACGGTCTTCAGCATCCCCTACAACGCCCTGGGCTTCGAGCTGAGCTCCGACTACCACGAGCGGAGCCGCGTCATGGCCTATCGGGCTTTCTTCACCTCCATCGGCGGCATGGTGGCCGGAGGAGCGATGTGGATCACCTTTCGCGAGGCCTGGTGGACGCCGCGGACGGGCCTGCTCGTGCTGGGCCTGCTCTTCGGCGGGCTCTCCACCGTAACCTTCGTGGCGGCCGCACTGGGAACCCGTGAAGCCGCACCCGCACAGCCCCAGCCGCGCATCGGCTTCATCGAAGCCTATCGCTACACCATTCAGAACCGCCCCTTTCTCATCCTCATCGCCGCCCTGACCCTCTACACCGTGGGCTTGTACATGATCATCCCCCTCTACTCGATGCTGAGCATCTACTACGTGTTTGACGGCGACAAGGCGGCGGCCTCCAACCTGGAATTCTACAAGGGGCTGCTCTACGCGCTGCTCATGCTGGGCACCATCTTCCCCATCACCTGGCTCGGCAAGCGCGTCGGAAAAAAACGAGCGCTTATCTCCTGCCTCGCAGTAGGCATTGCCGGGACCGCGTCCGCATGGTTCCTTTATGTCCCGGATGCGCCCTACTTCCAGTTGGTGATGTCGGCGGTCCTGGCCTTTTCCCTGCCGGCGGTGCAGATCTTCCCCATGTCCATCATCGCGGATATCTGTGACGCGGACGAGTTGCGGACGGGGCGTCGGCGCGAAGGGGCCTACGGCGCCATGTATGCCTTCGTGATGAAACTGACGTTTTGCATCATCCCGGCCTTGTCGGGATTGATCCTCAACGTCGCCGGAATCGACGAAAAACTCGAGGTGCAAGACCCGGAAGCGGTTTCCAACCTTCGCGTATTGGTGTCGGTGATCCCGCCGGCCATGTTAACGTTGTGTGTGTTGCTGCTGCTCAAGCTCAACGCGTCGGAGAAGCAGGCCGACGCCGTGCGGGACGCCTTGGATCGACGACGCCTCGACAGTATGGACATCGGGGTAGCGACGAATTCGTCGGAAGTGTCATGACCATGGCATGTCGCAATATCACAGGAGTAGGACCGGGGATGAAGAGACTTGCCGTTCTGATCGCTTTGACCGTTGTTCTGGCGGCGCCGCGGGCGGGGGCCGACCCGGGACTGCCAACGGCCACACCGAGCGAGCTGGGGCTGTCGCAGGAACGTCTTGACCGCGTGTCGGACCGGATTCGCAGCGACATTGAGGAGGGGCGTGCGGCCGGGGTGGTGGCAATCATCGCGCGGCACGGCCGGGTCGGCTGGTTCGAGGCCCACGGCAAGCAGGACCTCGACAGCGGCACGCCCATGCGGAAAGACACGATCTTCCGCCTCTACTCGATGACCAAGCCCATCACTAGCGTAGCGCTCATGATTCTGTATGAAGAGGGACATTTCCGCATGAAAGACCCCGTGGTGGACTACCTGCCGGAGTTCAAGGACGTGAAGGTGGCCGTCGAGAAAGAAGACCCCGAGACCGGTGAAAAGACGATCGAAGAAGTGGCGCCCGAACGGCCCATGACGATCCGCGACTTGTTGCGGCATACCTCCGGCCTCGACTACGGCGGCGCTCCGGGCACGCCTCGCTTCAAGCGCTTCCAGGAAGCGGACCTGTGGGATCCCAACCGCACCCTCGAAGATTTCACCAAAGTATTGGCCGGACTGCCCTTGCGCCATCATCCGGGTACAGTGTGGGAGTACGGGTTCTCGACGGACGTGGCGGCCCGGTTGGTGGAGGTCTTCTCGGGCATGCCGCTGGACCGGTTCATCGATGAGCGAATCTGCAAACCCCTCGGAATGGTTGACGCAGGGTTCTACGTGCCCGAGGAGAAATGGAATCGGTTCGCCGCACTCTACCGCTGGCCCAAAGGCGGCACCCTCGAACTCATGCCGGTCGAGGCCAACCTGCTTCGACACGACTTTTCGAAGCGGCCGGTCTTTCTATCGGGGGGCGGCGGGATGGTGTCGACGGCCGCGGATTACCTCCGGTTCAGCCAAATGCTGTTGAACAGGGGCGAATTGGACGGCGTCCGCATCCTTTCACCGAAGACCGTGGACTTTATGACGAAGAACCACCTTGAAGGCCTCGACTCGGGATGGATGGCGGCAGCGACCTTTGGCCTGGGCTTCTTCGTCGAACCCAAACCCGGCGTGATGAACGAAGTCGGATCGGGCAACACCTTTGGCTGGGGCGGAGCCGCAAACACCCGGTTCTGGATTGACCCCAAGGAAGACCTTGTCGGCATCTACATGGTTCAGGCCTTCAGCGACGACTACGTCCCCGGAGACATCTTCCGGAACATGATGTATTTCACCCTGGAGAAATAGGGCGCACGCGATGTGGCCACAGCCTGCATAGCGGGAGCATATAGCCATGAGCACATCTGTTCAACGGCCGGGCCTGAACCCCGAACAGGTCCGACAATTCAAGGACGACGGCGTCATTGCCCTCGGCCGCGTCCTGAGCGACGAAGAAACGGCCGAGGCCCGGCACCGTTTCGACGCCCTCTTCGCCCATCCGGAGGAACGGGGACCCCATTTGCGCGACCTTCTCGCCAAGAGCCTCACGGAAGAGGACCAGAGGAGCCACACCGGGCCAAAGCTCCTCAACCTCGTCCAGGTGTGGACCCAGGACGAGTTCTATCGTTCGCTCCTATACAGGCCCGAACTCCTCGACATCGTCGAGGCGGTCATCGGCCCGGACATCCGCCTGTACCACGACCAGGCCTTCAACAAACCTCCCTTGCACGGGGGGCCCGTACACTTTCACCAGGACAACGCCTATTGGGGCTGCGAACCGGCGGAGCTGGTCTCCATCTGGATCGCCCTGGACGACGCGGACCAAGAGAACGGCTGCCTCTGGATGCTGCCCGGAAGCCATAAACTCGGACTCCTGCCCCACGGTCGGTCCGACTCGATCCTGCTCGAACTCGACATCGACCGGGACCGGCTCGTGCCTTTTGAGATGCCCGCGGGCCATGCCCTGATGCACCACTGCCTCACCGTCCACGGCAGCCATCCCAACCGGTCCGAGCGCCCCCGCCGCGCCCACGCCATCCACTACATGCCCGCCCATACGAAGGTGAAGGATGCCATGCCCCAGGAAGGAGGCATGCCCTACCTCCGCCGCCCTTAGCGGGAGATGCGCGGCCGGGGGCGGTGGCGGGCGCGGTATTCGGAGGGGCGCAGGCCCGTGGCGCGTTTGAAGCGGCGGGCGAAGTAGTTGCTGTCCTGGAAGCCCGAGCGGTAGGCCACTTCGGTGATGCTCAGGTCTTCGCGGCGCAGCAGTTCGCTCGCCCGGGCGAGGCGGGTGCGGATGAGGTAGTCGATGGGCGAGACGCCCGTGGCCTCCTTGAACAGCATCAGGAGGTTCCGCTCGGACATGCGGGCCAGTTCGCACAGTTGCCGCAGGGTGACTTCTTCCTGGTAGTTGCTTTCGATGTACTGAATGACCTTGTCCATCAGGATCAGGCTGCGGGACGACGGGTGTTGCGTCTGGCTGTAGCGACTGCAGAGGAAGGCGATACACTGAAAGAACAGCACCCGCACGCGAAACCGATAGCCCGGCTCCCGAGCCACGCAGGCCTGGCCCAGCTCGCGGAAGAGTTGCAGAACCTGCTCCAGCTGCTCGGGCGACAGGCGCAGGCGGCTCTGAAACTCGTGGCGCCGTCGGTATCGCGGCTCGAGATGAAACAGGGCGTGGTAGCCGGGCAGGTGGCGCACTTCCTCCATTCCACGAAAGGCCCAACGGGGGTCGTAGGTGACGTTCAACAGGCAAAGTCCGTCCACGTCTTTGTACCCGTGAGCCGTCTCACCCGTGATCGCGAAGACGTCGCCCGCCGAAATGGGGTACTCGGCCGCGGTAGAGATGTGGGTGCCTCTTCCCTGGTAGACGATGACGAGCTCGCTGAAATCCTCGTGGGTGTGCAGATCGAGCGGCGGATGGCTGAAGCAGTCATACAGGGCAATGGGGAAGGCGGGGTCGGGCAGCACCGCCCGCCGCGGCCAGGGTCGGCTGCGCAGGGATCTCAGGAAATCCTCGGTAACGTCAAAATGTGGTAGCGAGGACCCGATACGGGGCAATTGGCTCATAGGGCGCCCTCTCTCAGCCGCCTCCCACGCGACCCGGCCCCAGGGACATCACCCGGCCGGCCAAAGGTCTTGCGGGATTGTGCGGGTGGTTGCGGTATCGTCATGGCACAGTTACGTCACTCGGGCTATTATGGCATGGGCGAAAGCGGTGGCGCTACAGGTGCGGCATCCGTCGCCTCAAAAAGAATCAAGGGTGCAATTCTCTGTTTTTTCTGTTTTTCTTTCGACCGTTCCCGGAAAGTCGCATTGTACAGGAAGGGAGAGCAGCCATCATGAATCGCAGAACTCATGGTTTCACCCTCATCGAACTGCTGGTGGTGATCGCCATCATCGGCATCCTGGCGGCAATATTGTTGCCGGCCCTGGCAAGGGCTCGAGAGGCCGCCAATCGGGCCTCCTGCCAGAACAACCTCAAGCAGTGGGGAATCATCTTCAAAATGTTTGCCGGCGAGAACAAGGGGATGTTCCCGCCGGGCCAGCAGTCGCTCCCCTTGGGCGGAGACAACGTGAACGCGGTGGGCGGGTCGGCCGGCGTCGAGGCCTCCGTGCTCTACCCCGAGTACTGGACCGATCCGGCCATCTCGATCTGCCCCTCCGATTCCCGGTCCGATTTCCCCATCACCCAGGGCGGCGGCATTCCGGGGCTGCCCAGCGCGGGCATTCAGGAAGACTTTCCCGCCCAAATCCAGGAGATCGCCCGACGGGTTTCCGCTGCCGGCTCGCCCCCCGCGGGCAAGGTTTGCCTCCATACCATGCTGTCCATGCCCGTCTCCTACGTCTACCTGCCCTATGCTACCCGGGGCGCCTCGCAGGAACTCGACATGCTCCTGCTGATGACGTCGTGGGCCATCTGGGGACCGCCGGGCGCCCAGGCCGCCGGGTACGACGCGGGCCCCTTCCCGCCGGCCACCGTTGAGCCCTACGGGTGCCCGTACGGCGTGGTGAAAATCCATACCGCGAAGGACTCGAACGACTATCCGTCGTGGGGTTGGATGTGGGGCGCCTATTCCTTCCTCGGCATCGAGGCCACCGACGACGAGGGGGTCGGCCTTTCCACGATTCGTTACCAGCGGCTGAAGGAAGGGATCGAGCGCTTCTTCATCACCGACATCAACAACCCCGCCGCCGGCGCGCGGTCTCAGAGCGTCATCCCCGTGATGCGGGACTCCTGGGCCAGCGCCAACGCCGAATGGGCCGGGTCCCATTGGTATCAGCAGGGCTCCCACACCACCGTGGTATTCAACCATGTGCCGGGCGGCTCGAACGTTCTGTTCATGGACGGCCACGTCGAGTTCATTCGGTTCCAGGACAAGGCGCCCATCCAGCGGTATAACGGGCCCCTCGAGTGGGGCTCGCCCCCCTACCTGCCCGCGTCTTATTGGAGCCCGGCCTTCCTCCACCTTTTTGGCGGATGGGGCTGAGTTCATATCCCGAGGCATACGGCCGCGGCGCTTCGACTTTTCCGAGGCGCCGCGGCTCTGCTACGCTCGCGATTATTCGCCGACCGTCGGCATAGGAGAACGATTCGATGTTGGACCTGTACCTCCTCGTCCCTGCACTGGCCCTGGCCGCGGCCGCTGAATCGGACTACCCGGTGCCGCCGCCGCAACCCGTGAAGACGGACATCCGCGTCGGAACCTACATCTTCCCCGGGTGGTACCGCGACCACGACACCAACGACTACTCCTATCCCAACCACGACCAGGACAGCGAATGGCGCCTCATCGCCAAATTCCCGGAGCCGAGGCCTCTGCTCGGCTTCTACGACGACTCCCTGCCTGAAGTGAACGACTGGCACATCAAGTGGGCCCTGGAAAGCGGCATCTCCTGGTTCGCCTTCGACTGGTACTGGAACGCCGGCGAAAAGCGCCTCAGCCGCTCCCTCGAGCACGGGTTCCTGAAGGCCCGCTACAACGAACAGATGGACTTCTGCATCCACTGGTGCAACCACGGGCTCGACTGGAAGAAGCCCCTCGATTTCAGTCCGGAGGCCCTCGAGGCCGTCATCGACTACTGCGCCGAGCACTACTTCAAGCGGCCGAACTACCTGCGCATCGACGGCCGGCCCGTCTTCATGATCTGGGACATGCAGGCCATCCTCGAGGCCAACGGCGGCGACGAAGCGTTCAAGACGGACGTTCTCCCCCGTCTCCACGCCGTGTGCAGGAAGCACGGCGTCGAACCCTTCTACCTCATCGCCGTCCACAACGCCCCCGAACGCCTCGCCGGCATCACCTCCGCCGACGCCGCCACCGGCTACAGCTATGCCTGGTACACGCCTCGGCAACCCTTTAACCCGCCCGGCATTCGGCCCTACGAATACATGATCGAGGCTCTGCCGGATTACTGGCGCGAGATTCGCGAAGCCCTTTCCATCCCCTTCATCGTCAGCACCCAGTCCGGCTGGGACTCCACCCCCCGCGCCCTGGGACAAGGCAACCCCGAGACGCTTTGGGTCCTGCGCGACAACACGCCCGAACTCTTCGAGCGCAGCCTCCGCGACGCCCGGGCCTTCGTCGAGCCGGAGCGGCCCTACCTCCTCATCGAGGCCTGGAACGAATGGGGCGAGGGTTCCTACATCGAGCCGAGCATCGACGACGGCTTTGGATTCCTCGAGGCCATCCGCCGCGTCTTCGCCCCCGAAGCCGGCCCTCATGAATGGGCGCAGCCTTCGTCCGAACGCATCGCCACGTACTCCGTCCTCACGCCCGAAGAGCTCGAGGAAGCCGCCAGGGCTCAGCCTCCCGACCTGAAGGTGAAGCCCTGACCGGCGTATAATTCCGGGAGGGAGGCATAGCCATGGAACAAGACTACGACGACATCCATTATCGCATCGAAGGACATCTGCGCCGGCAAGATTATCTGGGAGCTGTCGAGATTCTCAAAAATGAGCTGGCCAGGGAATCGTTATCCAAGGCGTCATTCTATGAGTGCCACTATTGGCTGGGCGTATGTTGGGGATCCGCTGCCGGGATTGCCCTCCATCGGGAGCACGATAAGTCCCGAGGGGAAGCATTGTACCGCTCCGCGGAATCGGCGTACGTGAGAGCAATCGAAGTGCGGCCGGATAGCGTCGAAGCGCGCGAGGCATTGACAACCCTCCTCCTGGATCGGCGCAAGGACCCGGCGGTGGCGTTGAGCATCATCGAGGCGGTTGAACGCCAAAATCCGGAAGACAAGGATGAGTTCGAGTTATTCCAACTGCACGCCGCGCTCATGCTCCTGGGCACCACGCGTTGCCTGTTGTCTCGGTTCGATGTCGCGATGAACAGCTACCGCGCGGCTCTCGGCGAGCATATGCGCCGCAGGCTTCGCGAACCGAATCTAGGGAGCTTCTACCACCTGGCGGACTATGGGGTTCGTGTCCCCCCGCAGGTGCGGGATGAGATTGTTGCTTTGGTCAGGCAGTTCAAGCGGGTAAGACCTGACACCATATCTTTCCTTCAGCTACTCCCCGTGACAGACGCCTCGAACGCAAGCGCCCCGTAAGCAGACGTCGACGCGGCGCCGTCCGCGGTTCGGGCTACAAGAGCAACCGCACCAGCCATATGCCCGCTACCGCCAGGGCAAGGCCTCCGGCGTTATGCGCAAGCAGGTTCAGGATTGCGATGTGAATCGTGCCGGGCTTGGCGTAGACGACGCTTTCGAGAGCGAAGCTCGAGAACGTAGTCAAGCCTCCGAGAAAGCCCGTCATGAGGAAGAGACGGCCCGACGCTCCGAGCCCGCCTCGCTGTATCCCCAGTTCAAATAGGATACCGATGAGAAAGCATCCGACCCAGTTCACCGCCAGCGTGCCCCACGGATATCCGTATCCCCACACGCGCCCGAGCCAAACGGTCGTGCCATAGCGGGCCACGGCCCCAAGGCCGCCTCCGACCAACACCAGAAGAAATTGCTGCATAAGAACTCGGATTCCTTAAGGTCGGATTCCACCCCCACGACGCCAACCGTCCGGGACGAATAGATCTTCAACCGATTCCACACCGACGCAAAGCTCCTTCGCGGCAAGGCGTAACGTTCTCCCAAGTCTACCTCCCTCCGACCCTGGAATGGGTGCCGCAGCTCTTCGATTCGAGGTGTTGCACCTGGAAAATGAACGCACGTCTCGCCTGAGACAGTATGGCGATCGAGGACACCGCTTTCGTAGACTGTAGCGCATCGACTTTGGCAGGCGCCAGAAGGCTGGGTTGCGTCCAGTTGAACCACGCTGCGCCTCGCGACATACAGAAAAGGGCAAGCAGTAGTGGCACGAACTGAGGACGTCAATTCCGATTCCGCAACTCGGCCGGGGCACTCGCGCCGTTCTCGGTACTTGCGCACCGACCATCTGATGGCGGACCTAAAAGGGCGATCCGTGCGTGGAGGCGCCGTTACCATGCTCGGCCAAGCCACCCGGCTCGTTCTGCATACGGGTTCGACCATGGTACTGGCAAGGCTACTCACGCCGGCCGACTTCGGACTCATTGCTATGGTGAGCGCCGTCACCGGTTTCGTCGGCATGTTCAAGGATGCCGGGCTCTCACTCGCAACCGTCCAGCGAGAGCAA
>CAYVOE010000123.1:10559-11782 GCA_964452795.1 uncultured Nitrospiraceae bacterium | reverse complement strand
CATCCCATAGGTAAAGATTGCCGCGTCGCTCTCTTCGGGCGCCCACAGACGGCATAAGCGGACCCAACGTAACCCCTCCTCCCGTAGGGGTTTCCACGGAGGGCCCCTCCTCGCAATGACGGGTAGGGGCACTCTCACGGCCCCGCCCCGCGCAGTCCTCGTAGGCTTACGCGGGGAAGCAATGGCACATTGGCCCGTCCAGCGCAGTCCTCGTAGGCCTACGACGGGTGGGGGCATGGCTCACGGCCCCGTTGAGCGCAGTCCTCCATGTCCTACGATAGGTAGGCCATATCACATAGGCCCTCTGGGTGCGGCCCTCCTGGTTCCAGGACCGGCGGTCCAGCCCCGGCCGATGCCCTCGGCCCGGCGTCCGCCGTGCTTTACTGAGCGCGGCGGAGGGGGTACCATGTCCATTCGGCCAACCGCTGCGGGCGGCCGGGAAATAGGATCCCCGGTCGACCGTGTTGCCGTAACCAAAGGGGGGCCGCGGTCCGGCGCCACGAAGCGAGGATGTCTGGATGAATTCGGGCGAATTGAACTCTCAGGGAAGCATCACCCGGCTGTACCGCAACGTGACGCGCCTGTACACGGCGATCCCGTACCACGTGTTCCGCAGCGGACGTTCCTTCCCGACCTGGCACTACTTCTTCGAGGTCACGCGCCGGTGCAACCTGCGCTGCCGCATGTGCCAATACATCGACTGGCTCCAGAACACCCCCGCCCGAGCCCAGGCCGACGGCGAGCTCACCACCGACGAATGGCTTAGCGTGGTGGACCAGACCGGCCGCTTCAGCCTCATCACGTTCACGGGAGGCGAGGTTTTCGTCCGCAAGGACTTCATGCGGATATTCGAGCATGCCTGCAAGAAGCGCCGCACCCATTTCATCACCAACGCCACCATGCTCACCGAAGAGCGGGCCCGGCGCTGCGTCGAGCTCGCGCCGCGGCGCATGGGCCTCAAGGGCTTCAACTTTGCCGGCATCTCCATCGACGGCACGCGAGACATCCACGACCAGATCCGGGCCCAGCGCGGAGCCTACGACCGAAGCCTGAACGGCATTCGCGCACTGGCGGGATATCGGCGCGAATCGCGGAAAACCACCCCGCTCATCCACATCAACACGGTAATCCAGGAGGCAAATCTCGATTGTCTCCCCGAGTTGCCGGCGCTTATGAAGGATGCCGGGGCCGACGTGCTCAATCTCCTGACCGAGATGCGCTCC
>CAYVOE010000123.1:2162-10549 GCA_964452795.1 uncultured Nitrospiraceae bacterium | reverse complement strand
TGCCCAACCTCGGCCACGTCGATCCGGGTCAGTTCACCCGCGACGACATCCGTCACCCGCGCATCGACCGGGCGCGCCTCGACAAGGCCCTGCGCCGAACCCTCGACGAGGCGGCCCGGGCGGGCCTCGAGGTGCGCCTGCCGCGCATGCCCTACGAAGAGGTGGTCAACCATTACGACACCGGCTACGACCTCCGCGATTTCGAGTGCCGCGCCGTCTGGACCAATCTCTACGTGGGCGCCAAGGGCGGCGTATACCCCTGCTTCATCTTCAAAGTCGGCAACGTCCGCGAGAAGTCTCTCAAGGAGCTGTGGAACAGCGACGCCATGAAGGATTTCCGGGTGCGCCGCCGCGACGGAGGCTTCGCCGTCTGCCGCGGCTGCTGCGAACTCGAGCACAAAGGCGGCGCCTGCCGACAGGCCGAGACCGCGCCCTCCTCGGAAAGCCCCGCCTCCGTGGGCTGAACCGACCGCGTCGATCTGCTACACTACCCCCGGGGTCCCGTCCAAACCGGGGATTTCGCTGTGCCTGTTCCCCGTGCGGGTGTGCCGCTCCCCCCTGTCGCGCGCCACGGCCGCGTCTCGGAGGAGCCGTCCGCGGACGGGTGGCACGGTTTTCGGAGAGAGGAATGACCCGACCCAAGATCGTCGTCGTCGGAAGCGCCAACATCGACCTTGTGACGCAGGTGCCGCGCTGCCCGCGCCCGGGCGAGACGCTCATCGGCGCCTCGTTTCAGACCGTGCCCGGCGGAAAAGGCGCCAATCAGGCCGTCGCCGCCGCCCGGCTCGGCGCCCAGACCGTCTTTATCGGCTGCGTGGGCGACGACCCCTTCGGCGCCCTCCTGCGCGAACGGCTGAGCGCCGAGGGCGTCGACGTCTCGCACCTGAAGACGGCGGAAGGCGAGCCCACCGGCACCGCCACCATCCTCGTGGGCGAAGACGGCGAAAACAGCATCGTGGTCACCCCCGCGGCCAATTACGAGCTGAATCCGGAGGACATCGACGCCCTGTCGCCCGTGTTTCAGAAGGCCGATGCCGTGCTGGTGCAGCTCGAGATCTCCCTGGGCACGGTGATGGCCACCCTGGCCATGGCGCGCCGCTGGGGCGTGCTGTCCATCCTCGACGCCGGACCCGCCCAGGCCGTCCCGGTAGAGATCCTGCGACGCGCTTCCATCGTGTCGCCCAACGAGAGTGAGGCCGAAGCCCTCACGGGCATCCGCATCGAGTCTCTCACCCACGCCAAGGCCGCCGCCGACGACCTCATGGAACAGGGCGCCCGAGAAGTGGTGCTCAAGGTCGGGGCGAGCGGGGCCTACTACGCCGGCGAGATCGAGAACATCCACGTGCCGGCCTTCCCGGTCCAGCCTGTGGACACCACCGCCGCCGGCGACGCCTTCACCGCCGCCCTGGCCGCGTCCTGGGGGCGCATGCCGCCCCGCGAAGCCCTGCGCTTCGCCAATGCCGCGGGAGCCCTCGCCACCCTCACCCTGGGCGCCCAGCCGTCCATGCCCACACGCAAGGCCGTCGATGCCTTCCTGAAGGAGCATCCGGCCGAGGAATGAACGCTGTCATACACCACAACGATACCGGACTACGCTCAGCCAATGACTGATATGACCTCTCAACCGCGCTATTCCGCTTCCGCCATGTGCGCCAACCTCGCCCGGCTCGAGGACGACCTCAAAGCTCTCGAGGCCGCCGGGATCGACGAGATCCACTTCGACATCATGGACGGCCTCTTCGTGCCCAATTTCACGCTGGGCTTCGGCCTCATCGAGGCGGCCCGTCGCTCCTGCGGCGTCCCCTTCAGCGCCCACCTCATGGTGACCCATCCCGAACCGTACATCGAGCGCTTCGCCCGGGCGGGCTGCGCCTCCATCACGGTCCACGTCGAGACCTGCGTCCATGCGCCGCGGGTCCTCGACCAGATCCGGGCCGCCGGAGCCTCGCCCGGCATCGCCCTCAACCCCGCCACGCCGCTCACCAAGCTCGAGTACCTGCTCGACTACGCCGACCGCGTCCTGGTCATGGCCGTGGACCCCGGGTATGCGGGCCAGAAACTCATTCCCAACGCCTTCGAGCGGGTGCGGATCCTGCGGCAGAACATCGAATATCGCAAATTGAGCACCCACATCGAGGTGGACGGCAACATCGACCTGCCCAACGGGGCCACCTTCGTCAACGCCGGCGCGGACATCCTCGTCCTGGGCACCTCGAGCATCTTCAAAGGCGCCAACTGCGCCGAGGATTTCAAGCGGTTCAAGGCCGCCTTACCCGCCCAGCGCCACCTGGTATAGGTCCAAGCCGAGAGAACAAGAAAAGGCGGGGTTTCTCCCTCCCGTGGAAGGGAGAAACCCCGCCTTGTTTCCCAGCGGAACCGATTACTGTTTGGTGACGCGCCAGCAGTCGATACCGGCGAAGTATCCCGTCGACTCCTCGTTTTTCCCGGTAATCCGGAACTCGATGTCCAGCGGTCCGGGCTCGAGGGTCACCGTGAACTCGTGCTTCACCCGGGCCACGCCGTCCGCCTTGAACGCGTCCCACTGGTACACCCGCTTCCCGTTGATCCACCACTCGCAGATGCCGTAGTCCGGAGCCACCGTGCTCCACTGCTCGACGCGATACGTTCCGGCATCCTTGGCGCTGATCTCGCCGGACGGGCCGGTGTAGGTCGTGGGTTTGTCGGGGGTGAACCAGGCCTGGGCGTTCCCGCTCCATTGCTTGCCAAACGTCACCATGCTCTGCTTCGACACGGGGCCGCCCTTCCAGCCGTCTATCCCGTCCTCCGCCTCGAAGGCGTCGGCCTCTTTGAAGACCGGAGGCGCTTCCGTGAGCTTCGAGATGCGCTCTTCCGCCGGCGGCAGAGTCGGGAAGAGCGCGTGGGGCTCCGACTGGTACCAGTAGGCTACCGACGAGAAGTTGTCGGCCCGGTCGTTGGCGTGACCGTGCTCGATGGTCACCTGGATCGATTTCTCGAAGGGGATGGGGTCGTCGATGTGGTAGCGGTACACGTTCCAGTAGGCGTCGCGCTCGTGCTCGCCCCGGAGCGGGCAGCCAAAGTAGAGGTTGCTGAAGGCCGGGCCGTAGCACCAGGCCCCGCAGAAGTAGTCTTCCGACCCGGTGCCGTGGAGGGCGGGCGTCTCGGCGCCGTCGATGTAGATCATGTCGTCGCCTTCGCCCCACCAGCCGTCTTCGTTCAGGTGGATCGACAGGTTGCAGCCCACGAAGTGCCCCTTGCCCGTGGCCTCGAGGAAGACGTAGTTTTCGCCCTCGGGACAGGGGAAGGCCTGGCGGTACTGGGCGTGGAACCGGCCGGCGTCGGCGGGCGGCTCGTCGTATTTCCGGTAATCCACGTAATAGTAGAAGGCCCTCACGGGCTCGGGACCGTCGTTGGTCACCGTCACCCGGGCGCCGTCGGCGAAAGGCATGTGCCAGAAGCAGTTGAGTCCGTTCTGAGTGCCGATCTGGATGGGCAGGCTCGCATACTGGTAATACTGGGCGTGGCCCAGGCCGAAGAAGTCCCCGATGGGGCATTCGACCGACGGCGACTCCTCTCCGTCCCAGTACATGCGCAGTACCAGGTTGCGCAGATGGTGGGGATCGTTGCTGGCAATGGTCACCCAGATGTGGGTGATGGCTCCCGCCCCGGGGATCTCGGCCATGGTCCGGGTCTCTCCCGGAGCGATGGGCCAGTCCTGGCGGCCGTCCGCGTTGCCTCCGGACGGATCGTAGCTCGACTGACGTTCCGCCTTGTAGTTCTTGAAGCTCGGCAGGTCGGCCAGGGCTCCCGTGCCGCTCGGCGTCGCACTCGCTGCGCCCGCCGCCAGCAGGCACACCGCCGCTACCATCCAAGACGCATACCGTGTCATCTGATAGACTCCTCCCTTGGGCGCCCGCTCCCCGGGCGCCGTCGTCTTTGTGCTACCAGTTTTCCCGCGCCGTTGCAAGCCGACCCCTTCGTCCTTGACAAGCGAGTGCGCGGTGCGCAATCCTCGACGTATGCGTTCTGTCCATGCTTTGAGAGGTTTCCGTATGTTCCGAATCGCCGCGGGTGCTGTGCTGCTGGCTTTGGCGATGGGCCGCCCGAGCCCGGCGCAACTGCCGGCGGAGCTGCAAACGATCGACCTCGAACGCCCCGAACCGCGCCAATTCGTCGCGGACCACGCCGACCTGATAGCGGCCGAAGACGAGGCGCAGATTCAGCAGATCGCCGACTCGCTTCTCACCGACATGGCCGTGCCCATCATCGTGGTCACCATCAACGCGATGGCCGACCACGGCGGCGCCGGCATGCGCATCGAGACCTTCGCCCATTTCCTCTTCGACCAGTGGGAAATCGGCCACGTGCGGCTCAGCGATCAGGAGTATTGGAACCGCGGCATCCTGCTCCTGGTCTCGAAGAACGACCGCCGCGCCCGGATCCAGTACGGCGCCGGTTGGGACGAGGTACCCAACGCCAACCGGATGGCCCAGGACATCATGGACAACCAGATCATCCCCCGGTTCAAGAAAGGCGATTTCAGCGCCGGCATCGTCGCGGGCGTCACGGCCCTCGACGCCATGGCCCGGGGAGAACCGCAGCCGCGCAAGCCCCTGGAATGGTGGCAGGGCGCCCTGCTGGCGGGCGGCGCCGCCCGGCGGAGTTTCACGGGGATTTCACACATTCGGAGCGGGACCGGCGGCTGGGGCTGGCTGTTGTGGGCCGCTGTCTTCAGCGTCCTCGGTTTCCTGCTGTACCAGTTTCTGACATCCAGTTCGCGCCACGGCGGGGGCTCGTTCGGCGGCGGAGGCTTCTCGGGCGGTTCCTTCGGAGGCGGTTTCTCGGGCGGCGGCGGGGCTACGGGTTCGTGGTAAGGGGGACACTATGAAACGCGCATCGGAGTTCTTCTCTCGGGAGGAAAGGGCCGGAATCGAGCGGGTGGTGGCGGAGGCCGAAGCCAAGACTTCGGCCGAGATCGTCCCCGCCATCGCCACGTCCTCCGGACGCTACGACCGTTCGGAAGACCTCGTGGGATTCTGGCTTGCCCTGATCTTCATGTCCCTCGTATGGCTGCTGTGGCCGGAACGCAACGGCGAATCCGGCGCCTGGGGTTTCCACTGGAGCGATTGGGGCCTGCCCGCGTTCATCGCCGCCGGGCTGGCGGGGCTCCTGCTGGGCGCCGTCCTGGCCGATCGCATTCCGTGGCTGCGGCGCCTCTTTACGCCCCGTGTCCAGATGCGCGACGAGGTGGACCGGGCCGCCCGAAGCGTCTTCTTCGATTCCCGCGTCCACCATACCGAGGCCGACACGGGCATCCTCGTCTACATCTCGCTCTTCGAACGCATGGCCGCCGTCATTGCCGACCAGGGCGCCGTCCAGTCTCTGGGCCCCGAGGCCCTCGAGGACCTGTGCACCCGCCTGTCGCGGGGCCTCCAGGAAGGCCGCGGCGCGGATGCCCTGTGCGAGATCGTGCAGGACATCGGCGACCGCCTTGCCGGCGTCCTGCCGCGGAGCGAGTTCGACCGCGACGAACTGTCCAACGCCCTCGTCATTCTCGATTAAGGCCCCCTTGCGGCAGGGGCGCCGCGGTTGACCCGTCTCGGAAGGACGTGGCACAATCCACGACCGATCATTTATTGAAAGAAAGGGTTCTCCCCCATGATCCTTGACGACACAAAGAAGGTGCTGGCCGACGAAGAGGAGGAAGAGGAAGAGGAGGAGTCGAAAGAGGCGCCCAAGCCTCAGGACGGCTTCCTCAGCAAACTCCTCAAGGCGCGCACTGTCCTTATTACCGGCGAAGTGGATCAGGAACTGGCCGAAAAGACCATTTCCCAGTTGCTGATCCTCGATTCCGAGTCGCACGACCCCATCCGGGTCCTCATCACCTCCAACGGCGGACACGTGGACTCGGGATTCGCCATCCACGACGTGATGCGCTACATCGAGTCGGAGGTCATCAGCATCGGCGCCGGCTGGGTGGCCAGCATCGCCGTACCCATCCTCTTCGGCGCCCGCAAGAAGGAAAACCGCGTCTCTCTGCCCAACACGCGCTTCCTC
Source organism: uncultured Nitrospiraceae bacterium (assembly GCA_964452795.1). Classification (GTDB taxonomy): domain Bacteria; phylum Hydrogenedentota; class Hydrogenedentia; order Hydrogenedentales; family SLHB01; genus CAYVOE01. The sequence goes on along the minus strand of CAYVOE010000123.1, from coordinate 4,513 downwards.
ATCCACCAGCCGAGCGGCGGCGCTCTGGGCCAGATGGCGGACGTGCGGATCGAAGCCATGGAGATCATGAAGATCCGCGACAAGCTCAACCATTTGATCGCCGAAGAGACCGGCCAACCGGTCGACAAGGTCGCCAAGGACAGCGAACGGAACTACTGGCTCAGCGCGGAGGAAGCCCAGGAATACGGCCTCATCTCGCGCGTGGTCCGAAGCGCCAAGGAACTGTCGTAGGGGGGCATCGAGCGCGGTCCCGCACGAGGGAGGGCCCATGGCAACACGACGCCGCCGCGCCGCCGGGCGGGTAATCGGCCTGTGGGTCGGGTTCTGCGCCGTAGCGACCGTTGCCGCGGGAGAGCCCGCCCCGTACACCCCGGTCGAGTTTGCCGAGGTGCGGGGGCGGATCGTCGCGCCGGTCTACATCCAGGGCGTGGGTCCCTACGGGTTCCTCGTCGATACCGCCTCGGTTCAGCCCATCCTGGACGCCCGGGTGGCGGGTTATCTGGGGTTGCCGTCGGGTCCGGCCGGCGTCGCCGTGGGCTCCATGCGCGTGGGCGCCTACGAAGTTCGGGGCCTTGCCGCCGCGGTGGCCGACCTGTCGGAGCTCCAGCGTACCCTCGGGCCCGAAGTGCAGGGCATTCTGCCGGCCTACTGGGGCGGCGGGTCGTTGATTGTGGATTTCCCCCGGGGCGTCCTCCACTACGAGCCGGGTTCAGCCCCTCCCGCCGGCCAGCGCTATGCCTACACCATCCCCCTCGAGTGGACCGAGTCCGGCCTGTGCGTCGACATCACCCTGGGGGGGAATCACCTGCGGACCGCGCGCCTCGACACGGCCCACGGCGGCGTCCTGTCGGTGCCGCGGGACCTCGCCGATGAACTGGACCTGGGGCCCGACGGCGCGCCCCGGCTCGAGTTCGAACCGCCCGCGGAGGGCCCCCTCCCCCTCGAGGGCGCCGTCCAGGTGCGGCTGCCGCGCGTGGCCGTGGGCGGCGCCGTGCGCGAAGACGTCCTCTGCACGCTCACCGAGGCCGGCAATTTACCCGTATTAGGCACGGGATTCCTGCGAGACTTCCGGGTACGCTTCGATTTCCCCCGCGGCCGGCTCCAGCTCTACTGCGACCGGCCGATGCCGCTGAAGGGCGAGCCCCTGGTGGGATACGGCATCGTTCTCGGTCCCCGGGTCGGCCCCCTCTGGACCGTCGTAACCGCCGTCAATTCCCCGGCTTACCGGGCCGGCATCCGGACCGGCGATTTCCTCGTCGCCGTCGGCGACACCCCCCTCGAAAACGCCTCTTTCCGCGACGCGTCGGCCCTCCTGGCCGCGCAAGAGGGCGAAACGGCCACCTTCCATCTCGTCCGCGGGCAGGATCCGCGCCGGCGCGAAGTCACCGCCGAACGCCTGCTCTGACCCCGACGCGCCGTCAGTTGCGGCGGCGGTGTTTTTCCATGAGCTCGGCGAACCGGTCGAAGAGGTATTTGCTGTCGTGGGGGCCGGGGCTGGCCTCGGGATGGTACTGCACGCCGAAGACGGGCAGCTCCACGTGTTCGAGGCCCTCGACCGTGTTGTCGTTGAGGTTGGTGTGGGTGACGCGGGCCACATCCTTGGGAAGCGATTCGGCGTCGACGGCGAACCCGTGGTTCTGGCTGCTGATCTCGACCTTGCCCGTGAGGTGGTTCATCACGGGCTGATTGCCGCCGCGGTGCCCGAATTTCAGCTTATACGTGCTCCCGCCCAGGGCGTGGCCCAGGATCTGGTGCCCCAGGCAGATCCCGAAGATGGGCAGCTTCTCCTCGATCAGCCTTTGAACGTTGGGGTAGATGTAGGGGAGCGCCGCCGGGTCGCCGGGACCGTTGGACAGGTAGATGCCGTCGGGATCGTGGCTCAGGGCCTCTTCGGCCGAAGCCGTGGCCGGAAGGACGATGACGCGGCACCCGATCTCCGCGAGGCGCCGCAGGCTGTTGTACTTCACCCCGTAGTCGAAGGCCACCACGCGGAACCGGCCGTCGTAATCCGGATTCCACTCGTACGCCTTCTCGACCGTCACCGCCTTGACGTAGTCGGAGCCCGCCATGTCCGGCTGGTCGGCGGCCTTCTGGATCAGCCGGTCGATGTCGGTGTCGACGGTGCTGATGACGCACTTCTTCGAGCCCTCGGTGCGCAGCAGTTTGGTGATGGTGCGGGTGTCCAGGCCCTCGATGCCGACGATGTTGTTTTCCTTGAGGTACTGGGGAAGGGATTTCTCCGCCCGCCAACTGCTCGGCTGGGCGCAGCATTCGCGCATCACAAACCCTTCCGCGAAGGGCCGGCGCGACTCGGCGTCTTCGGAATTGACGCCGTAATTGCCGATGAGGGG
>CAYVOE010000123.1:0-2152 GCA_964452795.1 uncultured Nitrospiraceae bacterium | reverse complement strand
TCATGGTGACAACCTGGCCCGCGTAGGACGGGTCGGTGAGGATCTACTGGTAGCCCGTCATGCTGGTGTTGAACACCAGTTCGCCGTAGGCCTCGCCCTCGGCGCCGCACGCCGTGCCTTCAAACACCATGCCGTTTTCGAGTGCCAGGATAGCCTTCATCGTCCCTTTGCCGTTCCCCCGTACGGGGTTTTCAATTGCTGAGTATCGGTCCTTTGCCGTGCACACCCCGGGCGTCCCCAGGGTATTTTCTGTAGAAACAACGCAGAGGGCCGGAGAATTCGGCGAATTTTACCCCATTTCGAGGGAAAGAATCGAGGGGAAGTCGTCGCCGTTCCGTCTATGCGGTAATACCCGCCTCGGTGGATGCCGCGCGATAGACCACCCGGCCGTCGCAGATCGTCGCCTTCACCACGCCCCTCAGGGTCCGCCCCGCGAAGGGGGTGTTCCGGCTCAGGGACGCGAACCGTGACGGATCGACGGTCCACTCGGCCTCCGGATCGAAGATGCAGACGTCGGCGGGTCCGCCTTCCTTCAGTTCGCCCGCCGGGAGGTCCAGGATGCGGGCCGGCGCCACGGTCATGAGTTCGATAGCCCGTTCCAGGGTCACAATTCCCGGCCGGACCAGTTCCGTCAAGGTCAGCGCCAGGGCGGTTTCCAACCCCACGATGCCAAAGGGCGCCAGTTGGAACTCCACGTCCTTCTCCGTCACGGTGTGGGGCGCGTGGTCGGTGGCGATGCAGTCGATCACCCCCTCGGCGATGGCCTGGCGAATGGCCTCCACGTCCTTCTCCGTGCGCAGGGGCGGGTTCATCTTGGCATTGGTGCCGAAGCCTTTCACCGCCTCGTCCGACAGGGTCCAGTAATGGGGCGCCGTCTCGCAGGTGACCGATATCCCCTGCTCCTTGGCGCGGCGGATGATGCGAATGCCTTCGGCGGAGCTGACGTGCTGGATGTGGATGCGCGCCCCGGCCAGTTCGGCCAGCCGAATGTTGCGGTCGATGCGAATCTCTTCCATGGCGGCGGGCAGCCCCGGCAACCCCAGTTGAGTGGACGTGACGCCCTCGTTCATCGCCCCCCCTTCCATGAGGGAGGCGTCCTCGCAATGGGCGAGGTAGGTGAGATCGCACATGGCCGCATATTCCAGGACCCGGCGCAGCACCCAGCTCGACTCGATGTCGCTGCCGTCGTCGGTGACCGCCACGGCGCCCACGGCTTTCAGCTCGGCCATCTCGGTCATCTCGACGCCCTGCCGGCCCTTGGTGGCCGCCGCCGACGGCCACACCTTCGTGACCGCGGTCTCCCGGGCCCGCCGGTTCACGAACTCGATCATGCCGGCGTTGTCGATGGGCGGATTCGTGTTGGGCATGGGCACCGTCGAGGTAAATCCGCCCCGGGCCGCGGCGCGGCTGCCGGTGGCGATGGTCTCCTTCGCCTCGAAGCCCGGCTCGCGGTAGTGGACGTGGATATCGACGAGTCCCGGGCATACCACACAGCCCCGGGCGTCGATGACCTCGTCGCCCGAAAGGTCGCGGCCGATGCGTTCGACGCGGCCGTCCCGGATCAACACGTCGAGGGGCTCGGACCGACCGGAAGCGGGGTCGATGAAATGTCCTCCCTGAATCACGAGGGTCATGTGGGGGCAACTCCTTCCGCCTGGGCGCGGGCTCGGGGACTGTTTACCAACAGGTGCATGACCGCCATGCGCACGGCCACGCCGTTGGTGACTTGTTCGAGGATGACGCTGCGGGGGCCGTTGGCTACTTCCGCGGCAAGTTCCAAATCGCGGTTGATCGGGCCGGGGTGCATCACGAGCGCATGGTCCGGCGCCTCTTTCAACACATCGTTGTTCACCTGAAACAGACGGATATACTCGCGCTTGCTCGGGAACAGGCATTTCCGCTGCCGCTCGAGCTGGATCCGCAACACATACACCACGTCGGCGTCGCGCAGGTCGTAGGTCACGTCCGCGCCCATGCGCTCGATCCCCGGGGGCATCAGCGTGCGCGGACCGCACACGGTGACGCGGGCCCCCAGCCTGGTCAGGCCCCAGATATTGCTCCGGGCCACGCGGCTGTGGGAAATGTCGCCGATGATGGCCACGCGGATGCCGTCGAGCGTGGCCTCGGGGTCTCCGCGGCGGATCCGGACGTG
>CAYVOE010000122.1:0-11851 GCA_964452795.1 uncultured Nitrospiraceae bacterium | reverse complement strand
TCGTGGCAGTCCAGGCAGCTCACGGGATGGGCCTCGCCCACGTGATCGCCCGCCGGCTCGGAGGGAGTGTCCGAGGGCGTGACCGCGGGGCTCGAGCCGCCGGGGAAGAGGGGAACGTTCTCGCCCGGGGTGCCGTCGGGCGTGCGCAACAGTTCCGCGTGGGCTTCCCCGTAGGTCAGGGTGCTGGCCAGCTCGAAGCCCCGCATCACCGCCGGCCAGTTGAAGTCGGCGGCCAGCGTTTCGGCGTCGGCCGGCTGACCCATGGCCTCGAGCCCGAGCCGACGATAGGTGGGCAGGATCGACGCGTGGCAGTGGAGGCAGGCTCCGCTCTGGGGCCGCTTCGTCACGCGCTCCGTAACCTCCTGATCGTAAAGCATATAGGCATGGCCGCGCCGCTCGCGGTAGTCGATGCTGAAGGCGTAGCCCGCGTAGAGCCGGCGAAGCCAGGGGCTCTCTTCGAGCTTGCTCGCGGGCATGGCGCTCGAGCCGCCGTAGCGGGTCTGGGTGACGTCGACCGTCCGGCGGTAGGTGTCGAACTGGTAGGGCCAGTTGGTTCCCCAGGGCACGGGGTCGCTGGTGCCTTCATTCACCTCCACCAGGCGGACGAAGGGCGTCCGGGCCTCCTGCTTGCGTTCGAAGATGTTGACCAGCAGCGCCGTCACCGCGAAGGTGGCGGCCGCCGTCAGGACGATCACCCCCGCCACGATTGCCACGAACCGTCCTCGCCCGCGGCTCCTTTCCCGGTTTTCCCTGCGGTTCCTGTCTTTCATCGTTTTCCTCGTCCTGCTCCAAGATTCCCGGAACGCACCCTTCCGCGTGCGAAACGTTAAATCATCCCGGATCTCCGGGCGACCCGCGGCCGGCGCCGCACCGCCGATCCGGTGTCGCTACTCCATATGGCCGACGGTCGAATGGCACCGGATGCACGAAATCTGCTCGATGCCCGCGTGGGGCGGATCGATGGCCGCCACAATGTCCTCATGACAATGTCGACAGGCGCCTTCCGTGACGGCCCGGTTGCGCGGCGTGATGCGGATGGGTTCGTGGAACCAGCCCGTCGTGAAGGCCATCGAGTGGTGATAGCCGTTCAGCGCCTTGATGTAGTATTTGCCGAAGAAGTCGTGCGGCGTGTGGCAGTCGTTGCAGGTGGCCACGGCGTGGTGGCTGGACTTCAGCCATGCGTCGAAGTGGTTCTGCATCACATGGCAGTTCGCACACGCGGCCGGGTCGTCGGTGAGGTAGGACGCCCCCTTGGCGTAGATGAAGGTATAGCCGCCTATGCCGGAGCCCGTCCCGACGAGTATGCCGATCAGAGCGCCTATCGCGTAAAAGGACTTTCTCCCCATGATGGTCTGCTTGCGTGCTCTCCGACCGGTGGTTAGGACCCCGGCGCCATTATGGGGGCCGCGGTAAGGCAATTCAAGACGAGCGTGTCCCGGGCGTCCCGCCCAGGCCAACAAGACCTCCCCGAGACGGCCAAGCCGCTTCAAGACACGCATCCGGGGTATAATGTGCGGAGGGGACAGGCCGGGCTCTTGCCCCACAAGGATGGTTCCATGCGCAAGTCAATTCGTTTTTCCATACTCGCCGCCGCCGTCATCCTGTGCGGCCTCGCACTGACGGGATGCCCCGACAACGACGGCGGCTCCTCCTGGAGCTTCGTCGTCCACGGCGACGCAAACCCCGGAAACGGCGTCCCCGGCGGATTCACCGGCCATTTCGAGTGGCATTTCTGATTTCCGGCGAGGCACACTCCGGAATTCCACACTGTTCAGGAGGGAGAATTCGGGAAGAAGCGTCGTGCCTCAGAGACCGCGGCAGTTGATGAGGGTCTCGCCGTCTTCTTTCATGTCGACGGTTACGGGTTCGATGGAATTGCCTCGGTTGTCGCGGGTGAGGACGATGACCGGCCGGTCGAGCTGGGTCAGGTGGATCTCGCTGACCACCCCCGTGAAGGACTTGTAAGGCCCGGCACGGACCACGATCTCCGCGCCCACGGGGTACACCGGCACACACCGGACAAAGGCCTCCACCACGGCCCGGTTCAACACCGTCCCCGCGGCGCGGCGGATCTCGAGCACCACCTGGTCCGGCGGCAGGGGCGCCTTGCCGTCGCGCCCGCAAAGCAGGTTGTCGTAGAGGTTGGCCACGGCGGCGATCTCCCCGATCAGGGTGGGAATGGGCGGCGGCAAGCTGCGGTCCCGTTCCAGCGCGTTGCTCCCGCGAGAGCCCCGGGGAAGGCCGGTCCCGTCCTGGTGCTCGTGATGCTCGAGGGCCACGTGAGGCGCCAGGATGTCGTTGCCTTCGCTGTTGCGCAGCAACTCGTACCCCAGGAGCGTGTGCTGGCGGATGCGGCGCGGTTCCGCCATGTCGGGCTCGACGAACACCATGCCCAAATCGTGGAGCAGCCCTCCGGCCGCCAACTGGCGCAGGGACCGGTCGGGCATGCCGATGACCCGCCCTATCATGAGCGCCACCACGCACACGTTGATCGAGTGGTCGTGGAGCCGCGAATCGGCGCTGCGGATGGTGGCGAGGCCCGCGAGGTTGCTCCGGTTCAGCACGTCCTCGACAATTGCCCCCACCACGTCGGCAATCTTGCTCAAGGGACCGCGGCTGCCCGTGAGCACCTTGATGGCGTCCGACCGGCAGGCCTCGACCATCGCCTCGATGGACCGGGACCGGAGGCCCCGGATCTCCTTTTCGATGGCGTCGTAGGCCTCCCGCAGGGTGCTCAGGGCCCGGGCCCGCGTTTCCGGCGAGAGGTCCTCCTCGGGCTCGACCTCCACCGGGGCTTGGCTGTCGGTGATGTACACCATGTCGTAGCCCTTGGCCCGCAGGGCGCCGATGTACGAGTCGGTGAGGACGATGCCGCGGTTGAGCAGGGTGTTCCCCTGGCCGTCGAGGAGGGGCCGGCCCAGCGTCAGGCCCGGCTTTAATTGCGATACAAACAATGCCCGCATGCGAATCCCTCACTCGTCCCAATTCCCGCCCCTCGCTTCCCGTTGTCCCTCGCGGAAGGCCGCGGGATGGGCCTATCCGTTTAACGCGAAGCGAACCGGGTCGAGTGCGAGTGGTTTCCGTTGCATGTTGGTCCCTGCTCCGCTATTCTTCGTCTGCGGCGACAAATCCTTGAGCCGCTGGACCAGGAGGATCGGGTGGGCGCGGATCCGCAAGAGCTGGCTCGACTGCGCCGAGAAGTCGAGGAACTCCAGCGCAAGGCGGCGGAATTGGCAAGCCGCCTGGCCCGGCTCGAGGCCGAACCGGAGCCGACGGCCGCCGCAATCACGCCCGAACCTCCCCGTACCGCCCCGCCGCGGACGGTACCGCCTCCCTTGCCGTCCCGACACGCGCCCGCGGCGACCACCCGGCCGCCCGTTGCCGCGCCCCCGCCGGTCCGTCCTTCCACTACGCCCGCCGTGGGCAAGGTCCTGCGCGAGAAGACCCGCATGCCCTCGCCGGACGCCCCCAAGACGGACTGGGAAATCTGGCTGATGACCTACCTGGCGCCGCGCGTGGCCGTGGTGACCACGGCGACCTTTGCGGTGCTGTTCCTCGGCTGGGCCGTGAACCAGTGGGGACCGCCGGTCCGGGTGGGGATCGGCGTGGCGGCGGCCCTGGCGTTGCTGATCCTCGGTTGGCTGGCCGAGCGAAAATACCCGGACTTCGGCCGCGTCCTCTTCAGCGCCGGATTCCTCTTGGCCTACTTTGTGGCCTATGCGGCCCATTACGTGGAATACGCGCGGGTCATCGAGAGCCCGTCGGTGGCGCTCGCCATCCTGGCGGCGGTGGTGGCCCTGTGGGCGGCGGCGGCCCAATGGCGCCGATCGCGCACCATGGGCCTGTGGGTCACCGTCCTCGGCCATCTCACTGTGTTCCTCAGCGGACCGGGCCCCTACTCGGTGGCGGCCATCCTGGTGCTGGCCGCGGGTGGCGCCTTCTTCCTGGTGCGCAACGCCTGGTACGGGGTGGCCCTGGCGGGCCTCGTGGGCAGCTACCTCAACTACGCCCTGTGGATGCTCCACAACGAAGGGAGCGGCCGGGTCCGGGATTTCGTCATCGCCCTGGCCTTTCTCGCGGCCTATTACGTGATTTTCGCCGCTTCCGAGTATTTCACCCGCGACGAGGCGCGCCGCAACGTTCCCCTGTGGTATCGCACGACCTACGTGGCCGCCAATTCCGCCGGCTTTCTGCTCATGGGCACCCTTCTGTTCCAAGGCTTCGATTTCGCCTGGGAACGGTACGAACTGCTCCATTTCGGTTTTGCGCCGGTGCTCCTTGCCCTCGGACTGGCCTATCGACGCCGCGACGGCGATCCCCTTTACAACGCCTACATCACCAAGGCCGTGGCCGTGGCAACGCTGGGGCTCGCCGTGCGCTACAGCGGCCACAGCCTCACGGCGATCCTGGCCGTCGAGACCTTCTTCCTGTTGGTGTCGGCCCGGCGGTCGGGCCTGCTGGTCACGCGCATCCTGGCCCTGGCGGTGGCCGGACTGGCCCTGGCGCTGGGACTCCACCACCTGGCAAACGCCGCCCCGCCGGCCGTGGGCATGCCGGGCTACGGGGCGCACGTGGCGGAGGCCTTCGTCGCCGTGGCCGCCTTCCTCGGCGCGTCGCTCCTATACGCCCGCACCGACTGGGCCCGGCGCAGTCCCGTCGGCGCGCGCCTCGACCCCGAGACCGCCCTCACGCTGTGGCAGCTCGACTGGCTGGCCGCCCCGCCGCAGCGTTACGCGGACGCCCGGAAGCCTCTGGAGGGACTGTTCTTCCCCTACGCCTACGCCGGGGCAGGGTGGCTTCTCGCGGTGGTCTACGTCGCCAGGCTGACCGAGACCGGACATTCCACGCCGGTGTATGCGCTGCTGGCGCTGACGCTGACGGTGCTGGCGGCCGGGCTGTCGTTCAAGCCCTACGGCCTGACGGCGATGGGGCTGTTCGCCGTGGCCCTTTTCGCGGGGACCCTCGAAATCCCGGCGGCCGTAACCGGAGGCGACCGCCTGTCCCTGTGGTCCGCCGTCGGGTCCCTGGCCGTCCTGGCGGCGGTGGCGGTGTTCTCGGAGAAGAAGGTGGCCGGCGACCGTGCCGGACTGCACTTCCACCGGGAAGACCCAGCGCCGTACCTGCTGTACCTGTCGGTGGCGTGGCTCCTCGGGCTGCTCCTGCTGCGGGAACTGGGGAGCCTCCACGAGTCGCTGGCCCTCGCGGCGGCGGCCGCGGTCTTCACGGCGCTGGCGTGGCTATTGAATCCCTATCCGCTGGCCCTGGCCGGCACCGCCCTTCTCGTGGGCGGGCAACTGACCTGGCTCGCGGCGGACGTGCCCCCGGGCGGCTCCCCCCTGTGGGGCTTTGCCGCGGCGGTGCTCATCGGGACGCCCCTGCTCTTCGACCGCTTCCACCGCGTCGCCGCTCATCGCTCCGATTTTCGCGGCCTGGACTGGGTCCTGCTGCCCTTCTCCGGGATCGTGGCCTACGACTGCCTCGAAGCGCGCCTCGGCGACGGGTTCGCCTTCGGCCTGGCGCTGGCGTCCTTCGCCTACCTCGCCTACGGCCTGGGTTTCCGCGCCTGGCCGGGAACCGCCGTCGCCCTGTTCCTGGCCGCCCTGGGCTCCCTGGGGCTGGTGTTCCGAACCCATGTGCTGGGCGAGGTCCTGCTCCTCGTGCCCCTGCTGGCGGGATATCTGGCCCTGGCCGCCTTCTGGATCGTGTGCGAGCGCATTTACAGCCTCGCCGTGGCGCGCATGAACAGCCGCCCCGTCCCGTTCTTCCCCGCCGTGGCCGTGTCCGCCGCGACCGCCCTCCTGGTCCTGATGCTGGCCCGCGTGCCCCGGCTCCAGGAACTCTACCTGACGATCGGGTGGGCGATCCTCGCCTTCGCCGTGTTCGGGCTGGCCGTGGCGTTTCGCCGCAAGGCCTACCGCTACGCCGGGCTGACCGTCCTCGGCCTGGCCCTTGCCCGCGCCTACGGCGTGGATCTCTGGCGGCTCCAGGGATTGCAGCGCGCCGGCGCCTTCGCGGTCATCACCGTGGTGCTCCTCCTCGTCGCCTTCGGCTATTTGAAAGCGCTCCGGTACTTGCGGAACCTCGACGACGCGCCGCCGCCCGAGGCGAAGGGACCCGACGCGGTTGACACCCCCCCTCCGCCGAACGTACCCTATTCCCCGGGGCTGGAGGCGTCCGATCATGATTCGTAAGATGCGCGTCAAACAGGGTGCGGCGGTCGTATTGTTGTGGGCGTTGCTGGGTTGTCCGGGGGCGGTGACCACCGGCGCGTTCCAGGTCGTCAATGCCGCACCGGGGGTCCTGGTCACCCAGATCTATCTCGCGCCCACGGGGAGCCCGTCCTGGGGCGCCAACCGGCTCGGCGCGCCCCTCTTTCCGGGCGAATCGTTCCGCCTGGCCGGCGTCGTCCCCGGCAACTACGACATGCGCATCGTCGCCCTGTTTCCCGGCACCGGCGCCACCGACGAGATCGTCAGCCGATTCATCCGCATCGACGCCGGGCAGACCTATCTCCACACCGTACACTTCGTGAACGAAGACGACGACTGGCCGGACCTGTAGCCCGGACCGGGCCCAACGTCATCCGCCATCCCTTTCCGCCGGGGATCTACGGAACGGCGGCCGCCTCCTCTTCCGCCGGCGCTTCTTCCGTTTCCGCTTCCGTTTCCGCGGGCGGCTCGGGCGGGACGCTGAGCACCCACGCCGCCAGGGGCGATCCCGACTTCGCCTGGATGGCCAGCAGGGTCGGTATGGGACGGAGCGCCCCTCCCAGCGGATGCTGCGGGCTACGGCCCGACGGCCGGTTGATCACCTGGAGGTACCCCTCGGCGTCGGCGAGGCCCATGACGCTGCTCCCGCCGCCGTCGAGGTTGGCGGCGTCCCAGCATCCGAGTTCCTGCATCAGGTTCGCCAGCTCGTGGACCGTCATGCCCTCGCTCACCTTCGGCTGCCGGCCGTCCACCACCACCAGCCAGAGGACCTGCCCGGCCTCGTCCACGCCGATGGCCGTCCGGGGATGGAGGGGCTCGTCGGGGCCCACCACCACGGCGCCGTCGTCCACGATCTGCGCGAACCCGCCGAGTCCCTCGACCACGTCGCCGCCCGGAGGCGCCGCGCCCAGGGATACCCGGCCCGACGAGTCCACCCACACCGCCACCCGTCCCTCGTCGGCGCTGCGGGTTCGCCCCTTCGATGCGGCAAACCCCAGGATGTTCACGGGCTGTCCTTCGTACCATCGCGTGTTCTTGCGACCCTCGGCATCGGGCACGGCTTCCCACGGATTGGTGTTGATGAACGCCACCACCGGCCGGATCCGGACGAGCTCCCACGGATCGGTCAGGGCGGCTTCCGCAGGCCCCGCTCCGTCGGGGTCGTCGGCCACCACCACGGCCGCTTCGGCCTGCTCCTTCGACAGGTCCACGCGCACCACGTGTATCCGAAGCGGGCGCGGCTCCGTTCGCTCTTCAAAGCGGTATTCGATGCCGGCGGCCTCGAGCTCCGGCGGGGTGCCTGCCGCGGTGCCGCCGGCTGCAAACGAAAAGGTGGTCAGGATTACAAGTAGCCAACACGGTCTCCGGAACATTCCATAATCTCCCGTGAAGTGTGTCTCGAGTTGTGCGGAATCCTTCCGCATGGCCTATGATACCGTCTGACGATGGTTGGAATGCACCCCGGACGGAGGAGGTGGGAAACCATGCGATGGACCGGAATACTCGGAAGCCTGGTTTGGGTCGGGGCCCTGGCGATGACGCCGGCGGCCGGTGCGCAGTCCTTTGACGTGGTGGTGTACGGCGGCACTTCCGGCGGCGTGGCCGCGGCGGTCCAGGCCGCCCGCCTGGGCAAGTCGGCCCTTGTGATACACCCGGGGCGTCACCTTGGCGGCATGACGTCCGGCGGATTGGGCGCCACCGACATCGGCAACAAGGGAGCCATCGGCGGCCTCGCGCGCGAGTTCTACCGTCGTCTCGGCGCCCACTACGGCATCCCCGAGGCCTGGACCTTCGAGCCCCACGTCGCCGAGGCGACCTTCGACGCCCTGGTGGACGAAGCCGGCGTTACGGTGTGGCGGGAAGAGCGCCTCGACCTCGACGACGGCGTGGAGAAGGACGGCGCCCGCATCGTGGCCATCAAGATGGAAGGCGGGCGGCGCGCGGAAGGGCGCGTGTTCATCGACGCCACCTACGAGGGCGACCTTATGGCGAAGGCGGGCGTGTCGTACCACGTCGGTCGCGAGTCCAACGCCACCTACGGCGAAACCCTCAACGGCGTGCAGACGAAGAACGCCATCTACCACCAGTTCGAGTGCCCCATCGATCCCTATGTTGTCGAAGGCGATCCCTCGAGCGGCCTGCTCCCCGGCATCCAGGAAGGCGAACCCGGCGAAGAGGGCAGCGGAGACCACCGGGTGCAGGCCTACTGCTTCCGCATGTGCCTCACCAACGTTCCCGAGAACCGGCTGCCCTTCCCCAAGCCGGAGGGCTACGATCCCCTGCGGTATGAACTGCTCCTGCGCTATCTCCACGCGGGCCACTGGACCGTTCTCCACCTTTCGAAGCCCATGCCCAACGGGAAGACCGACACCAACAACCGCGGCGCCTTCGCCACCGACAACATCGGGATGAACTACGAGTATCCCGACGGCGACTACGCCACGCGGAAACGGATCTACGACGAGCACGTGACCTATCAGCAGGGGTTGATGTGGTTCCTCGCCAACGATCCCCGGGTGCCGAAAGAGATCCAGGACGAGGTCAACGAGTGGGGCCTGGCCAAGGACGAGTTCAAAGACAACGGCGGCTGGCCCCACGAACTCTACGTCCGCGAAGCCCGCCGCATGATCTCGGACTACGTGATGACCCAGCACAACTGCCAGGGCCGGGAAACCGTCGACGACAGCGTGGGCCTCGCCGCCTACACCATGGATTCCCACAACGTTCAGCGGTACGCCCGGGACGGCCGGGTGTGGAACGAGGGCGACGTCCAGGTGGGCGGATTCCCGCCCTATCCCATCGCCTACCGCGCGATCCGACCCAGGCGCGAGGAGTGCGTGAACCTGCTGGTGCCCGTGTGCCTGTCGGCGTCGCACATCGCCTACGGCTCGATCCGCATGGAGCCCGTTTTCATGGTCCTGGGCCAGTCGGCCGCCACCGCCGCCGCCTTCGCCCTCGACGACGGCGTGGACGTGCAGGACGTGGACGTGCCGCGTCTCCAGGAACGGCTGCGAGCGGACGGCCAGATCCTCGCCTGGACCCCGGAGCCGCCCGCCTCGTAGGGCGACCCTCCGGACCCGCGGAACCCACGAGCCCCGTGCCGTCCCGGGTCAAAAAGACCCTTTGACTGCCGTCGCGGGCCTGAGTACACTGTGCCCCGAATTTGATTCTTGACCGCCGGCCCGCCTCGGGAACACGGGCCGGTGTCTCCTTACTCGCTCCCCTTTACGCTTGAAACCGGCGCAGGGCGCGGCTCAGTCAGAGGGAGCGATGTCGAAAACGGGGGCAAGGACCGGTGGCAAGACGACACGCGGCGGAGGATGCTATGTTTTTCAAGCGCATGGCCTGGGTGGGACTGCTGGCGGCCTATGTGTGTCCGGCCGGGGCCGACCCTCCCCACAACGCCCGGCTCGGTCATGCCTTGATCCGGGCCGGTGAAGCCATCTCCGCCCAGGACTGGCTCGATCCATCGGACCTGGTGGAAGACACCGCCGTCGCGCAGGTGCCGGAGGAGGCCTCTCCGCTTCCGGAAGAGGAACCCGCCTCGCCCGATCCGAACGGCGACGAGCCCTTGTCTCCGATGGAGGAGACGCCCGCCGAGGCGCCTCTGACCGAGCCGGCGCCGCCGCGGCCGGCCCTTCCCGAAACGATCCCGCCGCCCGTTCCGTCGGAGCTGCCGGAGGCCCCGGTGGCCTTCCCCGGCGCGGTGGACCCGGTGGTGGAAGCCGAGCCGGGGGGGCCCACGCTCCTCGAGCGCGCCATCAATCTCGAGCGCATCGACCTCAACGAACTGTACCGGGCCCTTCAGGAGTCGTTCCCGTCGCAGACCCTCGAACTGAGCCTCGACCAGGTCATCGATCTGGCCCTGCGCGAGAACCAGGATATCCTGGTGACCAGCTACGATCCGCTGCTGGCTTCGGCCGACATCCTGGCGGCTCGGGGCGAATTCGATCCCGTTCTGTCGAACACGTCGAACTATCTCCGCGCGGCACAGACCGTCTCGTCCGAGATCGAGACCTTCGGCGGGATCTCGAGCACGCGGGTCTACCAGACCACTTCCCAGACTTCTCTCCAGGGACGGCTGCCCTGGGGCACGGGGTACAACATCACCCTCGACCTCACCGATGAAGAGACCACCTTTACCCAGTTCATCGAGGAATGGTCGGGCGGACTCACCTTTTCCCTGTCCCAGCCCCTGCTTCGGGGACGCGGCGCGGCCTACAACCGCACCCGCATCCGCGTGGCCGAGAAGGCCCGCGAGATCGCCGAGAGCCAGCTCCGCGCCACCGTGATGGATTCCATTGCCCGGACCATCAACGCCTATTGGGACCTCGTCGGCGCAATCCGCCAGGTCGAGGCCCGCAAGGCCGCACTGGCCAACGCCGAGCGCCTCCTCGACATCAGCCAGAAGCGCCTCGAGATCGGAAGCGCTGCCGAGATCGAAGTGGTCCAGGCCAAGGCGGGCGTCGCCACGCGCCAGAGCGACCTCATCGCCGCCCGCGCTCAGGTCGAGACGGCCTCCGACGTGCTCAAGAACCTCATCGGCATCATCGACGAAGAGCCGCTGCGCCAGATGCGCATCGTGCCCACCACGGCCCCGGACGTTCGCGATCTCGAGATCAACCAGGTCGAGGCCGTGGCCCTCGCGCTCCGGAATCGCCCCGAGATCGAATCGGCTCAGTTGCAGATCGAGTCGGCTCGCCTCGAAGAGCGCCGCGCCGCCGGCGATCTCCTGCCTCAGTTCGACGTCCAGGGCTCGGCCACCTTCGGCGGCCGCGGCCACAAGCCGAGCGACGTCTTCGAAGGCATCGAGGACAGCCAGGACGAGGCCTACACCATCGGCTTCCAGGCTGCCGTGCCGCTGGGGAACCGCACCGCCCGGGGCCAGCATCTGCGCACACGGTTGTCGGTGCGACAATCCCAGCAGCGCCTCGAACAGGCCCGGCAGAGCCTCATCCTGCGGGTCCAGCAGGCCCTTACCCAGGTCCAGACCTCGCGCGTATTGGTCGAGAGCACCAAGCAGACCGAGGCCCTGCAGCAGATCAACCTTGAAGCCGAGGAGCGGCGGCTGCAACTGGGCGTCACCACCAGTTTCCGCGTCCTCGAGGTGGAAGAGGATCTGACCCTGGCGCGGACCCAGTACATCCAGGCCCTGGTGGACTACGAACAGGCGGTGGTCGACCTGCTCCTGGCCGAAGGCGTGCTGCTCGAGGAATACGGCATCGAGTTCGAGCCGCCCGAGGCCGAAGAGCCCGTGTCGTACCTGCGCAGCCTGTGGCCCGTGCCGGTAGATGCGCCGGAATAGGTGCCCCGGCGCGCCCGGATTCCGGGCATTTTCCAACCGCGGCCGGGTGTTACCATTCCGATATGACTTCCGATCGCCAAGAAGCCCTGATCGTGGTCGATAACATCAGCAAGCACTACGAGATGGGCGACACCGTCGTGCGCGCCCTCCGGGGCGTGTCCTTCACCATTGACCGCGGCGCCTACGTGGCCATCATGGGGCCCTCCGGATCGGGAAAGACGACCCTCCTCGACATCCTCGGCTGCCTGTCCCGTCCCACCTCGGGCACCTATCTCCTCAACGGCACGTCCGTCGAGGGCCTGTCGGAGGCGCGGCTGGCCGAAGTGCGCAACCGCGA
>CAYVOE010000121.1:0-11896 GCA_964452795.1 uncultured Nitrospiraceae bacterium | reverse complement strand
AGGGACGACCCGAGTTCGAGGACGGTGGCGTCGCGGATGCTGAACAGGCCGAGGAGCGCCTCGGGAATGGTCCAGAACAGAACGCCCAGCATGGCGGCCCAAGCGGCGGCGAGGAGTCCGGCCCGGTACACGCCGGAACGGCCCCGCTCGAGCTTTTCCGCCCCGATGTTCTGCCCCATGAGTGCGGCCGCGGCGGCCCGAAGTCCGAAGCTGCCCCAGGTGACAAACGAGAAGAGCTGAGAGTAGCAGATGGTGTAGGCGGCCTGGGCGGCGGCGCTGTTTTCCAGAGACCCTACGAACCGCAGGAGGAGGACGCCGCCCACGTTGAGCAGGACCCCCTGGAGCCCGGCGGGAATGCCGATCCGGGCCACCACCCGGAGCAGGGCGAAATCGGGCACGAGGGGAAACTCTCGCGGCCAGGGGATGATGACCGCGCCCCGAGCCATGAGCACGAACAGGATGAGAATGCTGACCAGGGGGGCGAGGGTGGTTCCCAGCGCCGGGGCCAGGATGCCCAGTTGCGGAACGGGCCCGGGCCCGGTGATGAAGACGGTGGTGATGACGATGTTCAGCGTCGTGGCCAGGATGCCCAGCTTCAGCGGGGTCCGCGGGTCGCCGGCGGCCTGAAGCGCGTTGGTCAGCATGATCATGATGAAGAGGAAGCCGGAGAAGCTAAAGAGGACGCGCAGATACGGCAGGGCCTGGGCCTGCACTTCCGGAGCGGCGTTGACCACGGGGAGCAGATGGGGCGCCGCGAAGTAGCCCATGGGGATGGCGACGAAGAGGAAGATGTACACCATGGCCAGGAAGGTGTGGTAGACGATGCGGGCGATGGCCTCCCGGTCCTGCCGGCCGGCATAGCGGGCGACCAGGACGCTGGTGCCGTGAAACAGGGAGGCCACGAACACCATCATCACGAGAAAGAGCTGCCAGGCCACCCCGATGGCGGCGTTCGACTCGTAGCCGAGGAAATACCCGACCAGCACGTGGTCCACGAAGCCGTGGAGTCCGTTCACGAGGTGCAGGGCCACCGCCGGCCACGCCAGCTTCCAAAGCGAGCGCATGACGCTGCCGGACACCAGTTCCAGATCGAAAGACTTCATGTAGCCTGACACCCCCTGACCGGATCGGGCCGCCCCCTCCCGACGGACGACGGGGGCCGCTCATGGGCGGTTGGATCGGCAGGAGCATAGACCCTGGCTCGCCGCAAGGGCAAGGCCGGGGCTCCGCAGCCTTCGATGCGGAGATGGGCCCCGGCTTGGATATGGGGCCTATTGGGCGTCCGCGGGCAAAGGTTCGTCGTCCAAACCGGCCGCCGCCTCGGCGCCGAACGCGGCGTCAAGCGTGGCCCGCAGGACGAGGGGCGTGTCCGGTTCGAGGCGGACGCGGCGCCAGGCCCGGCCCCGCTCCGACGACGATACCGGCACGCCCTCCGACTGAGTAGCGATGGACAGAACCGGTGCGGGGAACCTCAATTCGATCCTCTGAGCGCGGCGGGAGCGCAGTGCCGCACGGACGGTCCCCTCGTGTCGGTCCCATTCCACGGCGGCTTCCACGCCGCCCCGGCACAGCAGGCCCTCGGCCCGGCCTCGCCGCCACCGGGACGGCAGGGCCGGCAACAGCCGGATATCGCCCGGCTTCGAGAACAGCAGCATCTCGAGCACGGCCGCCGTCCATCCCATGTTGGCGTCGATCTGGAACGGCGCGCTTCGGCCATGAATGTAGGCGACGCACAATCCCTGTCCGCGCCAGTCGTTGTGGTAGGTGAACAGGTTTTCGCCCACGCACGACTGGGCAAGCGTGGCCAGGCAATTCCAGGCCTCGTCGCCGCGGCCCAGGCGGGCGTTGACGTTGGCCATGTGGGCCAGGGACCACCCCGACTGGGACGCGAGCCCGATGACGAGCCGTTTGTCGATGGCGACGCGGCAGGCCTCGAAGAGGCGGGGGTCGCTCTCGCGGGTGATCTCGCTCGCCCGGAAACGGGCTTCGACGTTGAGCTGCACGGTGATGAAGCGCTGGTTGTTCTCGCGGGTGATCTCGAATCCGGGGAAGAGCGGGTAGATGTGCGACTGATGGCGGTGGTGGTAGTTGTCTTTCAACTCCGGATGCAGCCATTCCCGCAGGGCGCCGTCTTCGTTGACCTCATAGGGCCTCATGCGGCGCAGCATCTCCTTCCACCGTTCGACCCCATCTGCTTCGATGCCCAGGGTCTCGCAGGCCTCGACAAGGTTGCTCAGCACCTCTTTCGCCAGGGCCACGTCCATGGTGGCGTTGACGGCCACGGACTGGGGCATTTCCAGGGCCACGCTGCTGCGCCCCTTCACCGTTGGCGAGTTTTCGGGCGAGTTCGACGGTGCGAAGGTGTAGTAGCCGTCTTCGTCGATGAAGAGGAAATCCTCGTAGAACCGGCACACCTCCCGCATGAAAGGCACGGCACGTTCCCGCAGGAACGTCTCGTCGCCCGTGAACAGGTAGTAGTCATAGAACAACTGCGCCATCCAGGCCCCCGCTCCCGTCCAATAGAGCGCGTGGGGAGAGAACTCCATGACCTGCGCCGCGAGGGGCGAATTCGCCAGCGGAAGAAGGAATCCGCGGCAGCCGTAGATTTTTCGGGCGTTATCCCGATAGGTCTCGGCGAAAAACTCGAGGAGCCGGAAACAGGAGTGGACGACTTCCGGAATGTTCCCCGGAAGGGCCTGCCAGTAACACATCTGGACGTTTTCGTTGTTGGTGTAGGCGGCGTTCCAGGGCGGACTGTAGTCGCCGTTCCACACCCCCTGAAGGTTGCAGGGATAGTCGTCGCCCCGCGAGGAGGACATGAGCAGGTAACGCCCGTAGTCGAACATGCGCTCGACAAGGGCCTCCGACAGGTCGCCGTTGTAGGCGTCCAGCAGCAGGTATTCGTTCTCCCGGGCGCGCTCGTTCTCCGGAGCATGCAGATCGAGCCGCATGCGCAGAAAGAGCTCGCGATGAACCGCGCGGTGGCGCTCGAACAGTGTCTCGTAGTCCTCCCGCTCCTGCGCCAGGCGATTCTCGAGACGCGGCACGGCCTCCGAAGCCGGTTCGCCGGCAAAGAGCCGCACAAGTACCTGCACCCGCTTTGCGCCGCGGACCTCTATGCCTCCCGACGCAGCCGACATCGTCCCACCGGAACAGCGGACCTGCGCGACGGCGCCGAACTCGATGTCGCGGCCGTTGCGTCCGAAAAACACGAGGAAATCCCGGCCCGCGCTCGCGTACCAACCAATTGGCAACGGCACCGACCCTTCGTCGCCGTTTACGATCAACTCGTGCGGATGGGGCGCCAGGCGAAAGGCCGCGTCCACCCCGTCGGGACCGTCGGCCTCGAAAACCAGCGCCACCAGGTCGTCGGTGCGCGACACGAAGAGCCTTCGCCGGTAATCCGTCTGTCCGTCGCGCCAGGCCACCGTGACCTCGCCCGTCTCGAAGTCCAGACTCCGGCGATAGTTGCGGAAGGGATGTCGCAGCGGCGCGTCGATGCGCAGATCGCAGGCGGGATGATAGGAGTCGACGACGTACCGATAGCCCTTTTCTTGCAGGATGTCGGTGAGGAAATTGTCTGCGTCGTCGAAGTTTCCTTCCGCCAGAAGCCGGCGCAGTTCCGGCAGGCGGTCGCTCACGTCGGGGATGGGCATGTTGCAGCCGCCGTGCCACAACCCCTGGTGATTGAGCAGCACCGTCTCCTGGGCAATGCCCCCGTACACCATGGCGCCGAGAGGACCGTTTCCGCTCGGCAAGGCCTCCTGCCACCGGGCGGCGGGCCGGCACATCGTCATACCGTGGCGTCGGGGACGGGATCCGTTCATGCTTGAACTCCTCTGGCTGATTCGCTGCGGGCAACTCGCCCGAGACTACTATCCCGCGCCGTTGGGCGCAATCTTCCTCCGTTTGCGCTACGGTTTCGCCGTCCGCTGCCGGTGAAGGCTGACCCTCGCCGGTGCTTTGGGGTACACTGGGGTTCGTTCGCTTCTCAGGACCCCACCAGCCGAGGGCGGGTGGACATTGGGGATATTGGACAGAAGGGGAAGTCGACATGAGACGCAGGTTCCACTCCACCGTGTGCATCGCGCTGTTGGGACTCTTCGCATTGCCGGCCGGGGGCGCCGAGACCATCGACCTCATCGAAGGATGGCGATTCGCTCCCGACCCCGACGGGACGGGACTGGACCAGGGGTGGCACCTCCCCGACCTGGACGATTCCTCCTGGGCCGAGATTGAAGGCGGGAAACGGTGGGAGGACCAGGGATTCCCCGGGTTGGACGGCGTGGCCTGGTACCGCGCGCGGGTGACCGTGCCGCAATCCATGAAAGCCGACAGGATATGGCTGACCCTGGGCGGGATCAACGACTCGGGCATCGTCTACTGCAACGGCGCGGAAGTGGCCGCCTTCGGGGATGAAGAAACCACCTCGGTGGCCAACACCCCGCTGATTGCCGATCTCACGAAACACATCCAATGGGGCCGGGAGAACGTCATCGCCGTCCGGGTCTACGACTGGGGCAACAGCGGCGGTCTGGTGCTTCCCCCCTGCGCGCTCACGACGGACACCGCCGACCTGCCGCTGGGGTCTTTGTTGCGCTTCGTGCCCGGCTTCGACGGAAGGCAGTCGTTCCTGGGCGCCGACCCGGCGGCACTGGGCGCTCGACCCGACAGCCGGGTCCGGTTCTCCGTAGCGGTGAACGACGAAGCTCAGGTCAGACATGAAGCCGTTCGAGCCACAGACCGCACGGGGCGCGCCCTGGCCGTGGCCGAGTTCCGGCTCGACCCCAAACCGGGCGACCGCATCCGGCTGAGCGCGGAAATCGTGGGAGAAGGGTCCGACTCCGATGCGCCCCTGGTGTTCCATACCACCTATACCTGGCCGCAGCCGCCTACGTGGCCGGGCCGATACGCGGATTTGCGCGTGCTGAACAATTTCGTCACCGAGCTGCACGCCGTGGACAATGTCCCCGAGGACGAGCCGCAATACACCTTTTTGAATCCGCGGGAAGGCTGGGTGTTCATCCGGATTGCGGAGAAATCGGAGGCGAAGGCCTATCTCGACGACGAGAAAGAGCCGCTGGTGTGGCGCAAGCATCCGGAAACGGGCGCCCTCGAGGCGATGCGGCTCCTGGCGGAAGGGGAACACCGGCTCCGCTTGTCGGACGCGCAGGGAGGCCGGCTGGACGTCCGGGCCGTGCCCGAGATCGCCTTCTGCTACTGGCCCACGCGAACCGTCATGGATACCCTGCCGCCCCGGGACCGAGCCTTCGCGGAAAAGTACATATTCCCCAACGCGAACACGCTGCTGACCCATAACGACATGACCGACGAGGAATTCGACATGTGGCGGGTCGAGGGGCGCCAGTGGCTGAACAATTCCAGCCTGCCCGGCCTCCACGACGAGACGCCGCCGACCGCCGACGCCGTGTACGAAGACTGGGCCGACAATGCCTGCGTGACGCGGCCGGGTTACGCCGGGGTCATCGTCGACGAGTTCCTCAACAACTCGGTGGCGCATTACGACGCGTGGACCCGCGCCGTCGAGCGCCTCCACGAGCATCCGAATTTCCGGGGCCAGACCTACTACGCCTGGGTGGTCGACACCTTCCGGCATCCGCCCGGCCTGGCCTTTATGCAGCGGCTCTACGACCTCGGCGGCCGGTTCGCCTGGGAGCGCTACCTCCACGAGGAGCCCAGCGAAGCGGTGGCCATGCTCCGGCTGTACGACCAGTTGGGCGCCGTCGAGGAATGGAACGCCCAAATGCCGGGCCTCAAGGAGCGCCTGCTCTATTGCCTCGGATCGTTTTCCCTTCCCTGGTGTTCGCTCAACATCAATCCCGGCGCCAACTTCCTCTCGTACATGGACACGCAGTTCCATGTCCTGGCGACCGATCCCCTGTTCTTCGGCTCGCGCGGCATTTTCCAGTGGGCCGCCCACTATACGGACGACGACGCCCTGCGATTCGCGCAGAATCTCTATCGTCACTACTGCATCGAGGGGCATCGGACGCCCCTCGGCGACTACCCCTACGCGCTGACCCACATCGAGAATCCCGATTTCGAGAACGGTCTCGACGGGTGGAGCGTCGACGCGGCCGCACCGGACAGCGTCGCGGCGGGCGAACGGCGGGGGCTGGGCATGATCCAGGGGCGGTGGGCCAGCGTCGGCGTCGGCGACACGTGTGCCATCGCGGTGCGGTCGGCGGAGGGCCCGAACCGAATCCGCCAGACCGTGAAAAGCCTCGAGCCGGGACGCCTGTACTCCCTCAAGTTCATCGCGGCGGACCTCGACCGCCTGGACGCGAACGAGGAAGTGGGGCTGTGGGCGGAGCTCGAGGGCGCCGACGTGGTGGAGGACCGCAGTTTCCGCACCGTCATGCCGAGCTCCTACGCCCTGGAGCTCGAGGACTTCAACCGGCAACGCCGCGCCTACACCACCTACGTGCAGGTGATGTTCCGCCCCCGCGGCGATTCGGCTACCCTGACCTTCACCGACTGGAAAGACGGCGAGCCCGCCGGCCCCGCGGACCAGCGGATCGCCTTCAATTTTGTGGAGATTCAGCCCTATTACGAGTGACGTGGTGGGGCGGCGCGTGTCTATCCCCTTCGGGAATTATCCCGAAGGGGATAGATACATAGGAATATAGGTTGGCCATTGGACGGGGCCGTTGCGGGATCGACATCGGCCCCACCCGTCGCAGGACTGCGAGTACTGCGCTCGAAGGGCTCATATGAGATGGCCCTGCCTGCCGCAGGACGACGAGGGCTGCGCTGGACGGGTGCATGAGCCTTGCCCTGCCCGTCGCACGACGACGAGGACTGCGCTGGACAGGGCTGTGAGGGTGCCGCCACCCGTCATTGCGAGGAGCGAGCTCGTGTGCAAGTGATTGCGATAGGCAGATTTACGCCGTTCCCACCCACACCGTCTGTGGCCACCCTTGGAGGAGCGACGCGGCAATCTCTCATGAGCCGGTGATCCCTGTCCGCGAAGTTATCGTCATCCCATGGGTAAAGATTGCCGCGTCGCTCATGTATGGGCGCCCTGGGAGGGTACGGGTGTGCGCGTATTCAAAGGCGCCCCGGCGACGTCGAACCCCAGGGGTCCGCTCCTCGCAATGACGGGGAGGGGTAGGGCTCATGAGCGCATCGAGCGCAGTCCTCGGAGTCCTACGATTAGAGGGGCGGGCGCCGGTGGCGGAACGGCCGCGGACCACTGCCGGCCTGAAGCGCGACGTGTGCGTCCCCTTCCGCGGTATCCTTGGAGCGGAGCCGTGAGACGGCTCACGCGCCGCCGCGGACGATGCGGACGTGGTCGGGGGCTTCGATCTGCGTGTCGATGCGGCCGCCGCGTCTCTCGTGGCGGACGCGGACCACGCCGAAGGGCGTAGGGTATGTCCCTTCGGCCCACGCCAAGTCTCCGAGATGCGGCGTCACGCGGAGGGCGCGGCAACCCGGCTCGACGGGCCTGAACCCCAGCACGTGTTCGCTCATCCAGGCCGTGGGTCCGGCCGCCCAACCGTGGCAGAGGCTGTGGCGCAGCCCCTTGTAGCAGTAGTCGCCGAAGTCGGCGTGGATATCCTTCTTGCCCTCGGGCACGATCTCGTCGATCCGGCCGGCGTTTTCCGTCCAGTCGAGGTTGAAATCCTCCCAGAACGTGGTGGCGCCGTGGTCGAGCATGGCGCCCCAATAGCGGCGGATGACTTCGAGGCAGCCGTCGTAATCGCCCGCCAGGGCCCGGGCCTGGAGCACGTAATAGCCGTAGAAGGTCGAAATGCCCCGGAGCGGGTCCGCCGCCAGAACGTTCCGGTTGGTTTCCCGGGCGTCGGCCAGTCCCGCCAGCACCAGAAGGGCGTTGGCCTGCTTGCTGGTCGTCGGGGCGGGCACGTGTCCGGCCAGCTCATCGGCGGCGGCCAGACATGCCTTCCGGCTCTCCTTTTCTCCCAGGACTTCACAGAGCTCGGCGCCGGCGCGCAGCCCCTGCGTGAGGAGGGCGTGGAGACCGGCGTGGATGGCGTCCTTGTCTTCGCTGCTGGGCCAGTCGAGGAAGCGGTGTCCGCCCAGGCGCTCCTCGCCGTCGGGCCCCACCTGCTCGCGCAACTGGGCCAGGAGGGCGCGGAGGTACTCCCGCTGCTCCTCGAGGTAGGTCCGGTTTCCGTGCTGCCGGTACCACGCGTGTTGAATCAGCACCCACCAGATGGAATAGGAGCTGATGCCGTTCATCCACTGCGGCAGGGGCGTGGCGTCGCGGACGTAGTCGAGGCTCTGGGGCACGATCTCGTGTTCGCCGAAGACGGTGCTGATGACGGTGGTCTCGGGATGCATGTCGCCGATCCAGACGAGGCGGTCGCGCTTGATGCCGTCCCACAGCCGGTCCTGCATGCACAGGTGCACCGTGTAGGCGCCCACGTCCCAGATCCGATTGAGCCGGTCGTCGCTGCAGCGGAAGGAGCCGCGGTACTCGAGGTCGCGGTTGAGGAACACGGCCCGCAGCGCGCGGATGCGCAGTTCCGCTCCCGGCTCGAGCACGTCGATCCGCACGAATCGGAATCCGGTGAGGCCGATTTCCTGCACGCCGTACCAGGGAATGTCGCAGATGTAATCGTGTATGGCGTGGTCGTTGTTCGGCGTGCCCATGGCCTCGCTGACGGATTCGCCGAACCGGATCCGCACCCGCACGGGCTTGTTTGCCGGTGACAGGCCGTTCTCGATGTGAAGTCCGCCGTGGAGCTCGCGGCCGAAATCGACAACAAACCCCGGCGCCTCGCCGCCGCCGTGTTTGACCACGCATTCGCCCCGCCCCGCGCCCTGGAGCTTCTCCAGCTCCGACAGGGGCGGCGCTCCCTCGTTGCGCCACACGATGCGCTCCGGGTACACATACCGCCGTGTGCGGGGATCCAATTCCATCCGGGCCGTTACCGCTTTCGACACTTGCCCCCTCCTCTGCCACGGCCCGTTCGGGCACGCTCAGCTCCAACCTTAGCATATATCCGGCCCCTACTTTCCAGCCCGCGTGCATAAGGAAGGACGAAGTTCGGTTCTTTGGGCTGCGCTGCTTTTCCCCCACCGCGTAGATCCGGGCCTCGGGAAGGGCTACCATGCAGGGGCGTCGCGTCCACGGGAGGTAACCGATGTCGAAATTCCGGAGAGGGCCCCGATGGGGTCTCGTTTGCTGCACGATCGGGTTTGTGGCGTCGTTCTGCGCCCTCAGGGCCAGCGCCCTGGAGATCCAACCGATCTGGGTGACGGACCTGGACATGGTCATGGAAGGGTCGCCCGTCGTGGCGGATCTGGACGGCGACGGCGAAGACGAAATCGTCACGGCGGCGTACCAGCACGTGATAGCTCTCGACGGCGACGGCAACGTGCTCTGGCGTTTCGAATCCCCCGGCCGCTTCCAGACCTGCCCCGCGGTGTTGATCCGCGACGGAGACTCTCCCCTGATCTACGTGGGCGATAACCGGGGCCGGTTCACCTGCCTCGACAGGAACGGCGACGTGGTGTGGGAGGCGAAAACGGCTCCGATCTTCGCCGCCTCTCCCGCCGTGGCGGACCTTGACGGCGACGGCGCCTTTGAAGTCATTCAAGGGGACAAGGCCGGCACGGTCCACGTCTTCGACGCCCTCACGGGCGATGTGGTCTGGACGCAGACGGTTGAAGGCGAGTGCGCCAGCCCCGTCGTGGCCGACCTCGACAACGACGGCAAGGCGGAGATCGTTATTGCCACGGGCGCGGGCAAGGTGTTCTGGCTCGAGGAATCGGGCGAATTGCGGGGAACGGCCTTGGTGGGCGACCCCACGCCCGATTGGGCCACCTCCTCCCCCATCGCTTTCGTCAACTCGAAGGGACAGGCCTGCGTCGTGGCGGCCGCGTCTCCGGGTCGGATCTGGTGCTACGGCGGAGGCCACCCCTTCAATGTGCTGTGGGACCGGCCCACGCGTGGGGCCGTGGCCTCGGCCTTGTCCGTGGGCGACATCGACGGCGACGGCCGGGCCGACATCTTTGCCGTGACCCAGTTGGGGCAGTTGCACCGCTTCGACGAGGACGGGCGCATGCTGTGGGACATCGACACCCAGGGCCGTAGCCTGGCTTCGGGCGCCGTCCTCGACATCGACGGCGAGGGCCTCCCGGAGTTCGTCCTGTGCACGCAGGACGGCAACCTGCTGGTCTTCAACGAGGCCGGCGACATCGTATTCAACCACCAGTTTCCCCACCGAACCATCAACATGACCATCGCCCCGGGAGACATCGTGAAGGAACGTCCCGGGCTCGAATTCGCGGTCACCGGCGGCGAATCGGGCTTGCTCTACTGCTTCGGCACGACCGCGCCGGTGAATGCCGCCGCCTCGTGGCGAACCTACCGCGGCGACCTCCGTCTGACGGCCGCGTGGTTCGGCCTGGCGGACCCCGACCGGGTACGGATGCGGCCCGATGCCCTGGCCTGGGACACGATCCGGACCGGCGAGCCGGTGACCTTTATTATCGACAACCCCCGCCCGCAAGATGCGCCGCTTGTCGCGTATGCGGCCTGCGTGGGGCCCGACGGCACGAAGCATGCCGCCATCGGCAAGGTCGTGGGCCGGCGCGGAGTGCTGCAGCTCCCGCTGCACTCCGCGGCGCCGGGGACGTACCGATTCACCTGGACCCTGACCGACGCGGCCGGGTCGCAGGCAGTCGCCGGATCGCGCGAGGTGACCGTGCTGCCCTACGGCAACGACCGGGCTCTGGCGGCCCGGGCCGTGCGAGACCTTCGCGACGCCGCGGGCGAATCTCCAGCGGGCTACAAGGCGGCCCTGGCGAGCGAAGCGGACGCCATCGAGGCCGAGGCGGCGCTGCTCGCGGAGCTTCAGACGGCGGCGCCGGGCGCTCCCAGTTCGTTCGGCGAAGACGTACAGGCTCGTACGGCGAGCCTCAACGCCCGTGCGGCCCGCGCCCTCGAAATGGCGCGCATGGGCATGGGCTTGATGGGCGACGACGCGAAGCGGGACCACCTGTTTGTCTTCGAAGGCACCCAGTGGGAGAACCGCGACATCGACCGGCAGGTTCCCGACACCACGGGAAACCCGCTGCTCATTCGGCGCCGGGCCGTGACGGGCGAACACGAGCCGGTGTCCGTCAAACTCTTCAACGCCTCCTCCGAACCCGCGGCGGTCCGCGTTTCCCATGTGCAGTCCACGCCCCTCGACGGCGCGAATGCGCCGGCCGTGACGCTCTACCGGGGAGTTTCGGTGCCGACGAACCAGGGGACCGTGGCATGGGACCCATTCGAGCCATTGGAAGAGGGCGACACCCTGGAGATTCCACCGCTTGAATCGCGCGAGGTGTGGATCGACCTCGACCTTACGAACGTCTCGGGAAGGCCGATCGTGCGCGTCGATTTCGATTCCGGCACGGCTCAAGGCGGCGTCCAGATCGAGCTCGACGTGCTGCCTTTTCACATGGCTCCTCCCAGCGCTTTGCGCCTGTGCTCCTGGGCGACCTACAACGAGCACGCGGTGAAGGACCTCTTAGACCACGGCAACACGGTCTTCGTGGCTCCGCTGCCCCAGGCAACCTTTCCCGAAGATGGCGGAAAGGTCGTCCTCGACTACGCCAGGCTGGACCGATTTCTGGCTCCGCTGGCGGGACACGACGTGTATCTCCTGATGAACGGCATCCCCAACGTCGGTCTTCCTCGCGAAGACCCGAATTACGTCCCACGCCTCGCCGAGTATTTCGAAGCCCTCATCTCCCACCTGGAGGCCAAGGGAGTGTCCGAAGAGCGGGTGGCCATGTATCCCCACGACGAACCCGGCGTCCACGGCTGGGAAACGGTCAATGACTACATCGACTTTGCGCGCAGGGCGTTGCAGGCTCGGCCGGAACTAGAGTTCTACGTCAACGGCCCTGCGGACCT
>CAYVOE010000120.1:5579-11896 GCA_964452795.1 uncultured Nitrospiraceae bacterium | reverse complement strand
TCGGGTCCGTGCCCGCGTCGACGGTCAGTCCGTACGCGCCTCGGGACGCGTCGAACCAAACCTCGACGGGCACGGACCGCGACACGGCCTCGCTCCGGGCGAACCGGAGCAGGCTCATGAGCCGATCCCATTCGGCGTCGTACCGGCGCCCCTCGACAAAGCCCGAGAAGCGCGGCGCCGCCGTGGCGGCCAGCACCGTCAGGATCGCCATCACCAGGATCAGCTCGAGCAGGGTCAGGCCGGCCCGCGCCGACGCCCTACCCCCGCTTCGTGGTCCAGTTGGCGATGTCATCGGCGCTGCCCGCACGGCCGTCGGGACCCATCGACATCAGGTCGTATCCGCCGTCCATGTGTTTGCTCGGATATTCGTAGATGTAGGGATTCCCCCAGGGGTCCAGGGGGATTTCCTGCTTCATATAGGGCCCCCGCCAACCCTGGGCGTTGCTCGGTTTCACCAGGAGGGCCTCCAGTCCGTCGCTGGTCGAAGGGTAGCTGCCCACGTCCACTTCGTACGAGTCCAGGGCCGTGCCCAGGTTCGAGATCTGGGTCTGGGCGGCCGTCACCTTGGCCTGCTCCGTCCGGCCCGAGAACCGGGGTATCACGATGGCGGCCAGCGTGGCCAGGATCACCAGCACCAGCAGCAGCTCCACCAGCGTGAAACCCGCCCGGCGCCGGCGGGACCGTTCCATGCGCTTGATTCGATCTTCCAAAGCCGATTCCTCCTGAATCACCCTACTTGATGTAGTCTTGAAGGGAAAATATAGGCAATACCATGGCGATAAACACCACGCCGATGAACCCCGCCATGAGGAACAGCAGCAGCGGTTCCGCCAGCGACACGGTCATCCGCAGGCGCCGGTCCAGCTCGGCCTCCGTCACCGCCGCCACCCGGAGCAGCTCCTGGTCCAGCCGACCCGTCTCTTCCGCCACCGCCACCATCTCGAGCACCGTCGACGGGAACAGGGCGGTGCAATCGCTCAGACTCGCCGCCAGGGCGCTGCCCCGCTTGACCCGCTCGATCGAGGTCGCCAGGGCGTCCATCAGGGTGGGGTTGCCCAACGATTCGCAGGCCACCCGCAGCGCCGACACCAGGGGCACCCCCGCCCCCAGCAGCGTGCCCAGCATGCGGCAGAACCGGGCCATGGCGTAGCGGGCGTGGAGCGGTCCGATGAGGGGCAGGCGCAGCACCAGCCGCTGCCAGGCGCGCCGGCCCTTTTCCGATTGGAGCCAGGTCCGCAGCCACATGCCTCCGAGGACGGCCACCAGCAGGATCGGGAGGCCGTACTGGGCCACGCTCTCGCTGGCCGCCACCACCGCCCGCGTGATCAGCGGCGGCTCGGCTCCGAAGCTCGCGAACACGTTCTTGAACCGGGGGATGAAGAACAGCATCAGGAACACGATCACCGCCGCCGCCAGCACCAGCAGCACCGCCGGATAGATCAGGGCCGACACCACCTTGCCCCGGATCTCTTTGCTCCGGGTCTGGAATTCCGCGATCTGGTCCAGCACCGACGACAGGAAGCCCCCCGCCTCGCCGGCCTGCACCATGGCCACGTACACCGACGGGAAGGTCCGCGGATGCTGGGCCATGGCCCCGGCCAGGGGCATGCCGTCCACCACCGAGTCGTGGATGGACTTCCACACCTTCTTCGCGGCCGGCGCCGCGGCTTCGCGGTGCAGGATCTTCAAGGCCCGGCTCAGGGGCACCCCCGCCGCCAGCAGGCTCGCCAGTTGCCGCGTGAATTCCTCGATCGCGTTCGACGGCACCCGCGTCCGAAGGCCCAGCCGGTTCAACCCACTGGCGCCCGCGCCGTTCTTCGCCGCGCCCGCGGAAGACGGAGCCTTCCCGTTCGCCGCCGAGGATCGCAGCGGCGGCAAGGGCGTGGTCGAAGCGGCGCCCGGGCCTCTGCGGGTTTCAGTGCCCATTTCCAAATCCGTTTCCGTTGCCGTTGGGGTCGGAGGCGTGGGTCCGCGACTTCGCCACCCGGAGCACCTCCTCGACGCTCGTGACGCCTTCCGCCACCAGCCGCCAGCCGTCTTCCGCCAGGGATTTCAGGCCGGCGCGCCGGGCCGCGTCGCGGATCGATACGGCCGAGCAGTCCTTCAATATCAGCTCGCGAATCTCGTCGTTCAATATCATCAATTCAAAGATGGCCCGCCGGCCCTGGTAGCCCGTGCCGCGGCAGGCCTCGCATCCCACGGGCCGGAACACCGGTGCGGACCCGTTCCACCCGATCCGTTCCTTAATCGCCTGGGCCCGGGGGCTCCGGTCTTCGGCCTTGCACCGGGGGCACAGCACCCGCACCAGCCGCTGGGCCATGCAGGCCTCGAGCGACGACGCCACGAGGTAGGCCTCGACCCCCATGTCGACGAGGCGCGTCACGGCCCCCGGCGCGTCGTTGGTGTGGAGCGTCGAGAACACCAGGTGACCCGTCAGCGAGGCCTGGACGGCGATCTGCGCCGTCTCCGCGTCGCGAATCTCGCCCACCAGCACCACGTCGGGGTCGTGCCGCAGGATCGACCGCAAGCCTCGGGCGAAGGTCAGTCCCGTCTTCTCCGACACCTGGATCTGGTTGACGCCTTTCATATGATATTCCACCGGGTCTTCGATGGTGACGATCTTGCGGCTCGTGTCGTTGAGCCGCTGCAGCGACGCGTACAGCGTCGTCGTCTTTCCGCTGCCCGTGGGGCCCGTCACCAGGATGATCCCGTGGGGCAGCTCGAGCATGCCCTCGAACTGTTCCCGCTCCCACGACCCCATCTGCAGCATGTCGAAGCCGTAGGAATCCGTGTCCTGCTGGAGCAGGCGCAGCACCGCCGCCTCCCCGTAGAGCATGGGGATGAGCGAGACGCGCACGTCCACTTCCCGCTCCGACAGGCGCACCTTGATGCGGCCGTCCTGGGGTAGCCGCTTCTCCGCGATGTCCAGGTGGCTCAGGATCTTGATGCGCGACACGATGGCCGGGTGATACCGCTTGATCTGGGCCGGCACCGGGATCTCCTGGAGCACGCCGTCGATGCGGTACCGTATCCGAAGCTCGTCTTCAAAAGGCTCGATGTGCACGTCCGTGGCCCGGAAGGCGATGGCGTCCGCCAGCACCTGGTTCACGAACCGGATGATCGAGGCGTCGCCGGCCGCCTCCGCGAGGTCCACGTCCTCGTCGGATTCCTCGTCCAGCACCTGGATCAGCGACCGTTCCTCGATCGAGCCCAGGGTGTCGGCGCCGATCCCCAGCCGCTTCTTCAGCTCGCGCTGCACCGCCGGACGCGGCGCCAGCACGGGGCGCACCGACAGGCCCGTCAGGGTCTTCAGGGCGTCCAGCCCTTCCATCGCAAACAGGCGCGAGCACGCCACCTCCACCGTGTTGCCGTCGCGCCGCAACGGCAGCAGCTCGTGGTTCAGCAACACCCGCGCCGGAAACAGGCCCAGCACCGCCCGGTCCGGTTCCGTGTCCTCGAGCTCCGTGTACTCGAGCTCGTACTCCCGGGCCAGCCACTGCAGCACGCTCCGTTCGCTGTCCACTCGGTCGGGGGCGCTGTCCTGGGCCTCCTGCCACAGGGCCCGGGCGTCCGCCGGCGATATCTGCCGGTCCGCGATCATCTCGTCCAGGAGCGCGTTCATGGTTCTCCAAACGTGTGGGGCTTCAATTCTCGGTTATCCGTCGTCCGCCGTCGGTCGTCCATTACCGACAACGGACAACGCTTTCTCATCTTCTCTCCACGGCGGGCAACGGTCCGGGAGGGCGAGGCCGACCTCGCCCTCCCCGTTCCTTGGACAACCGCTCCCGCCGGGCGGGATTCACTCCAGCGTGCCCATCAGCACGAGTTGGGCTTCCTGACGCAGGCTCAGCACTTCCCGAAGCTCGTCCTGGGCCTTCTTCAGCTCCGCCTCCTGCTTCTCGCGGGCTTCGCGCAGGTTCTTCAGCGCCGTCTGGATCTGCTCGGGCGTCGAATCGGCGTTGTCGAGGACCTGCTCCAGGGCGTCCACTTCCGGAGCCGGCGGTCCGCCGAACCCGAATCCGCCGCCGCCGCGCCGGCCCCGTCCTTCCGCAGCACGCCCTTCCGGACCGCCGGGACCGCGTCCTTCACCACCGCGCGCTTCCGGACCGCGGGGGCCGCCAGGGCCGCCGAAGCCGCGGCCGAAGCGCATGCCGCCCATCCGGTTCCGCTGCAGCTCCATCACCTTCTCGAGGCGCGGCGAGATCACGGACCATTCCTCATCGCTGGCTTCGAGCTGTTGCTTGTAGAAGTTCAGCATGCCCTGACGCATCTGCTCCGGATCCCAGGGACCGCGCCGACCCTGGCCGGGACCGCCCGGGCCACCGGGGCCGCCGGGACCGCCGAAACCCGGAGGGGGCGGGGGCGGACCCTGCTGGGCCAACACCATCTGCCCGCCAATCAAGGCGACCGCCGCCGCCACCGTCAGTACGGCCGCCGAGCGAAACAGCACTTTCATGCCCGAATCCTCCAAAAACTCGCTTGTTGGGGCGGCCCGGGTCAACCGAGACCCTGCCGGCCGCACCCTATAAGGAGCAATTCGGATGCCATGCCGTAAGCCCTTTGAATATCAACGGGTTAGGCCCTCGACTGCGCAGGATGTGTAAAATCGCCCCCGTGGAGACCGCGCAAAAAATGCGCACCCCGCGGCGCGGCGTCCCCGCCCACCCCGCAACACCCGCAACGGCGTCCACACAAAAGGAAAAGGACCCGCCGAAGCGGGTCCTTTCGTACCAGGAATTTCGGGGCGATTACGCCTTAGAACCAGGTGTAACCGTCCGTGTGGGCGGCCCGGGTGACCATGAAGAGGGGGCTGCCATCCGGAGCCGGATAGCGGCCGAACTCGACGTGGCCGTCCATGAACAGCACGTTGGCGCCGCCGGGGACGTGGTTGAATTCGGCGACGCCCGCTTTATCGGGCTCGTCCGCGCCGTAGGTCAGGGCGTGGTCGTACATGATGGCGATGGTCGACTGAGCGCCAGCGCCCGCGGCCGGGTTGTTGATGTCGGTGATCAGGAACCGCTCGATGCCCTCTCTAAGGGGCGTGAGGGTGATCACGTTGCCCGCTTGGCCGAGCAACTGGATCTGGGACGTGAGCTTCGCGAAGGTGCGGACCTGCGAAGGATCCGGCGAAGGAACCGGGGTACCGTCCTGGGTCACGATGGGCGGATCTTCATCGAGCGGTCCGAGGTAGCCGTCGATGGCCTGGCCGACCAGGGCGTGATCATAAGGCAGGGCCACGTCGCGGTAAGGGATCAGGAAGCCCCAGTAGGTATAGGAGTCGTCGCCGCCGGGATGGATGTAGCAGGCCCGAGTGTCACCCTTGAACTCATCCAGGCGCTTCTTGTCGCAGTCGTCGCTCGCGCCGTTCAAGAAATTTGCGCGGGCGGTCTTGGCGGTGTTGTAGATGGACTCCACCTGATCCCAGCCCGCACCGGGGAGCCGCCACTGGAAGTGAATCGGGTTGCTCGATCCCTTGTCCGAGGGACAGTAGAGGACGTTAATGTCGGTCAAGTATTCCGGATAGATTTGTCCGTAGGCCGGAACCGACCAAATGCTGCCGAACAGTTCCGGCGTCTCCGGATTGATATCGCTGCGGTGGTCGACGTAGCTCGAGGGATAGCGGCCTTGGTGTTCGCCGGCGAACATCTTGAACACCAGGCCCATCTGCTTGAGGTTGTTTTGACACGAGGCGCGCTGGGCGGCTTCCCGCGCTCTCGCCAGAGCCGGCAGCAGGATCGCCGCCAGAATACCGATGATGGCGATCACCACCAGCAGCTCGATCAGGGTGAAACCCTTCTTTCGCATCGATTGATGTCTCCCTGTGTAGTCCAAATTATGATGTGTAATGAATGGAGCATCGGGCGTCACACGCCCACGTAGGGAGGGGTAGAGAAGATTGTTCTTTTCCGGGCGCGAGATCGCCAACCGCCCGATCGCTCGTGCACCGGACCGCTCACCTCCTTTCTCCACGACGGCCTTGGGGCCTCGCTACAGAAGTGTCGCCGGATTGAGATTGACAACGTTGTCGCACGACGCCCAAAAGGCAACTTTCTCCTTAGGAGGAGATGGCGCAGAGGCGAAACAACGACGGTGAATGCTGCAAGCCTGGACCCCGAGCGGAAATCCCGCCGGCCAGGAAACGATAGGCTACCCACCGAAACGCTAGTACCTCAACCCGGGCCATTATAGCACTTTTCTCCAGGAATTCAACCCTTTTAATACAGCGATACGACGAGGGCGGAATCGCGCCGAGAAGTGGTGTCCATCGTTGTCAGTACATGCGCTGATGCCCGGCCTCGGCGTGGCGCAAACCCGAG
>CAYVOE010000120.1:0-5569 GCA_964452795.1 uncultured Nitrospiraceae bacterium | reverse complement strand
CGGTACGACTAGGGCGAAATCGCGCCAGGGAGGGTTGTCTATCGTTGTCAGGACGCGGCGCCGCGCAGGGCTCCGGTGCGGCGCAACAGGGAGAGGAGGCCGTAGACGGCGGCGGCGGTGAGGATGATGCTGGCGCCGGGGGGCCAGTCGGTCTGGAAGGACACGAGGAGCCCGGCGAAGATGAAGAGGGCGCCGATGATGCACGACAGGACCATCATGGTGTGGAGCCTCGAGGTGAACCATCGGCTGATGGCGGGGGGAAGGGTGAGCAGGGCGATGAGCAGGATGATGCCCACCACCTTGAGCATGGCCACCACGGTGAGGGCCACCAGGGCGAGGAGGATGAGGTAGAGGCGGCGCACCGGGAGGCCCCGCAGCTCGGCGAACTCCTCGTCCAGGGTGATGGCCAGGAATTCGCGGTTGAAGATCCAGACGGTGGCCACGATGATGGCGTCGAGGACGAAGATGATCCCCACGTCGGACCAGGTCAACAGGTAGACGCTTCCGAAGAGGCCCGCCGAGGGGTCGCCCGCCGACAGGGGGGCCATGCTGATGAAGATGCCGCCCAAGGCCATGCCCACGGCCCACACCGTGCCGATGAGGATCTCCTCCTGCTCGCGCTGGCGCACCGACGCGATCCCCACGATGGCCGCCGCCGCCAGGCTGAACACCAGGGCCCCGTAGAGGTAGGACACGCCGAGCCACATGGCCAGCCCCACGCCCCCCAGCGAGGCATGGGAGATGCCGCCGCTGATGAAGACGATGCGTTTGACCACCACGTAGGTCCCGATGATGCCGCAGGCCACACTGGCCAGCAGTCCCGCCACCAGCGCCCGTTGCATGAATTCGTATTGAAGTGCGCCCAGCAAAAGATCCGTGTCCCCCTCGTCGTACGACCGACTCGTGCAAACGGCGCATTGTACACCAACAGCCCCCCCTCCATTGTAGCGCGGCGACCGAGCGGGTCCGGGTCGTGTCTCGGCCCGATCGTTCCAACCTTGTCCGAACCGGCCCGCCGGAACGCCTTTCCACGGACGATCCCGGACATGGAAAGGCTCGATTTCGGAGGCCCGGAAGGCGGCCGAAGGTTCCGCAAATACCGCTTGCCAAGCGAGGGGGGCCCGGCTAGAATTACCCGCTATGAACCGCCTGCGTTCCTGGATAATTGTGTTGGGAAAGGCCCTGGCCTATTTTGCCTACCGGCTCGGACTGCGCCGGCGGCCGGAACTGTTTCCCGTCCGGTACGAGATCATGGTCGCCATGGTCGATGTCCTGCGCTGGAATCGGCGGCTGCGGGTGGTCCATCCGGAGCGCTGCGTGCCCGAGGGACCGGCGGTCTTCGCGGGCAACCACTCGAGCGGCATCGACCCCTTCATCATGTACCGGTCCATCTACCTGGCGTCGCACGGCCGGATCGAGCCGCGGTTCATGATGCGCGAGGGGATCTTCTCGGAGGGCAAGGCGGGCAAGACGCGCCTGCTCGACCTGGACGAGGTCTCGCGGCTGGCCGGGGCCCTGCACATCAGCCGCGAGAAGGTGCAGTTGTCCCAGCTCAAGCCCTTTATCGAGGTGCTGCGGTCCGGCGAGTCCTTCATCATGTATCCCGGCCGGACCCGGTCGCGTTCCGGCCTCCTGGTCGAGTACCGGGAGGGGATCGACGAGCCGGGGGCCGTCTCGTTTTTCCTGGTTCAGGCCCAGCGGGGCCAACCCGACCGGCGCGTGGCCTGCGTGCCCGTGGTCCGCACACACAACCCCGTCGCCCGCCAGACCGCCGTCGCTTTCGGCGAACCCCTGTACCTGGCCCCCGATGCCGACCGCGCCGCCCAACGGGCCTTCGACTTCGACCTCATGACGCGGCTCGGCGACCTGGTCGAGATCAACGTGCCCCAGGTGGTGTCGGTGCTGCTCTACCTGCACGCCCTCCACCGGCGTTCCGCCGCCCTCGCCGTTACGGTCCTGGCCTCCGACGTGAAGGCCGTCCTCGACTCCCTCGAGGGACGCCTCATCGACCCGGCCGCCCGCACCCACCTGCGCCGGTGCCTCGAGCAGACCCTGCGGTGGCTGGCGGCGCGGGGGATGATCGAGTGGCGCAAGCCGTCGGTCACGGTAGTGCCCGAGGCCGTCCTGGCCGCGCCTCCCCTCGACTCCGAGTACCGCGAGAAGAACCCCGTCAAATACCTCGCCAACCAGGTCCTCCACATGACCGACCTCGTGGCCGCCGCCGAACGGGTCTACTGGGAAGGCTGAGCGGCGCGGCCCGGCCGAGACGGCCAAGTTACCGAGTGGCAACGCCCCCGGTCCGGCTGGTACCATACGCGGTTCATGCAGAGAGGGGTAAAACACACATGAAAGTCGGCATCGTCGGATACGCCCGCTCGGGCAAAACTACGCTTTTCAACGCCCTCACGGGGGCGAAGGCCGCCGTGGGCGCCTTCGGTTCGCGAGACGCCAACGTGGCGGTCATCAAGGTGCCCGACGAGCGGGTGGACCTGCTCGCCGAGATCCACCGTCCCAAGAAGGTCACCTACGCCGAGGTGGAGTTCGTCGACGTGGCCCCCGGCGAGTCGGCTTCCGACAAGGCCCTCGACAGCGCCGCCCTGACGGCGCTCAAGAACGCCGACGCCCTCGTCCACGTGGTCCGGGCCTTCGAGAACGAGGCCGTCCTCCATCCCCTGGGGGACGTCGACCCGGCGCGGGACGCCCGCACCCTCGAAGAAGAGCTTCAGATCACCGACCTCATCATCATCGAGAAGCGGCTCGAACGGCTCGAAAAGGAAAACAAGCGCGACGCCGAGCACAAGCTGCTGACCCGGTGCAAAGAACACATCGAGGCCGGCGCGCCCCTGCGGACCCTCGACCTCAATCCCCAGGAGGAGAAGGATCTCATGGGGTTCACGTTCCTGTCGCGCAAGCCCCTGCTGCTCCTGGCCAACTACGGCGAGGAGGGCATCGGCCGGCCCGACCCGGGGCGCCTGCGCGACTACGCCGCCGAGCATAATGAGACCCTCATCGAGCTCTGCGGCGCCATGGAGATGGAGGTGGTCCAGCTTCCCCCCGAGGAGCGGCAGGCCTTCCGCGACGAGCTCGGCCTCGGCGAGGAGTCGCGCACCCGCTTCCTCCAGGCGGCCTACGACAAGCTGGGACTCATGAGCTTCCTCACGGCGGGCGAGCCCGAAGTCCGCGCCTGGACCATCCGCAAAGGGACCCGCGCCGTGGACGCCGCGGGCGTCATCCATTCCGACATCCAGCGGGGCTTCATTCGGGCCGAAGTGGTGGGCTATGATGACTTCATGCGGGCCGGGTCGAACGCCAAGGCCAAGGAGTTGGGCCTGCTCCGGCTCGAAGGCAAGGAGTACATCATGCAGGACGGCGACATCGTCCTGTTCCGCTTCAATGTGTGAGGGAGTTGCCGGTTAACCGTCGTCGGTTGTAAGCGGGTAAGGGGTATACCTGTGTCCCACGGCCGCGGACAACGGGCAGCTTCTCGGGGCTTCGGGACGACACCATGACCCACGAATACGACATCGAATGGTCCGCGGCCAGCGTTACGGCCATCCTGCGGGTGTGCGAGCGGCCCGGGGAAATCCTCGCCCTCATGCAGGACAACCCCGACCCGGACGGCATCGCCAGCGCCATGGCCCTGTGCCGGCTCGTGCGCGAACGGCTCGACAAAGAGGTGATCATCGGCTACGGCGGCACCGTGGGCCGCGCCGAAAACCAGGCCATGCTGGACTTCCTGGGCATCGAGGCCCGGCGACTCCAGACGGAAGATCTGGACGCGTTCGACACGCTGTGCCTCATCGACACCCAGCCCCAGTCGGGCAACAATCTCCTGACCAACGCGCGCTCGGCCCAGATCGTCATCGACCACCACCTCATCCCGGCGGGGCGCCACTGGAAGGCCGAGGTCACCGACGTGCGCCCCCACTACGGCGCCACGTCCACCATCCTTTACGAATACCTCATCGCCGCCCGCGCCACCATCGCGGAAGACCTCGCCACGGCCCTGTTCTACGGGATCCAATCCGACACGCAGGACCTGGGCCGCGAGGCCGGGCCCGCCGACGTGGCCGCCTTCCAGGCCCTGTTTCAGCGGGCCGACAAGAAGATGCTCGCCCGCATCCGCCACGCCCCGCTGCCCCCGGCCTACTTCCGCATGCTCCACGCCGGCCTCGACGACGCCGTGGTGGCCGGCGCCGCCGTCATCAGCACCATCGGCTCCCACTGCCACCCCGAGATGATCGCCGAGGTGGCCGAACTGATGATGCGGCTCCGGGGCGCCCGCACGTCCGTGTGCTACGGCCGCTGCGGACGGTTCATCCACCTGTCGGTGCGGTCCCTCGACTTCCGCGGCAACGTGGGCAAGCGGATCCAGGACGTGGTCAAAGGCATCGGCGTCGGCGGCGGCCACCGCATGATGGCGGGCGGACAGGTGCCCATCGGCGACAACCCCGAGGAGACCCTCGCCCTGGTGCGCCAGCGCATCCTCCAGGTCTTTGCCCGGAGTCAGCGCCCCCGCCGCCTCCTCGAATTGCCCGACGAGGACTGAGCCGCCCCCGCGCGATCAGTCCGCTTCGGGCATGCGCAGCACGAAGAGCCGGATCTCGGTCATCTCCTCGACGGCGAAACGCACGCCCTCCCGGCCGA
This sequence comes from uncultured Nitrospiraceae bacterium, assembly GCA_964452795.1. GTDB lineage: Bacteria > Hydrogenedentota > Hydrogenedentia > Hydrogenedentales > SLHB01 > CAYVOE01. The sequence continues at coordinate 922 of CAYVOE010000120.1, read as the reverse complement.
GCCCGCTGTGCTTGGTGCCGCCGTAGGGCATGTGGTCCACCCGCCAGGAAGGCACGTCGCCCACGATCACCGCGCCCACTTCGAGCTCGTCCCAGGCCCGCTGGGCATGGAGGATGTTGCGCGTGAACACGCCCGCGTTTATGCCGTACTTCGAGTCGTTGGCCAGACGCAGGGCCTCGTCGAAGGTGCGGAACCGCGAAAGAAGCACCACCGGACCGAACACCTCTTCCTGGTAGAGCGTCGCCGTTCGCGGCACGTCCTCCAATACCGTGGCTTCCATCAGCGCCCCGTCGCGTCCGCCGCCGCAGAGCAAGGTCGCCCCTTCCTCGACGGCCGCTTTCACCCATTCCTCGATCCGTTCCGCCTCCGACTCGCTGATGATGGGACCGAGGAAGGTGCTCTCCTGTTCCGGATCGCCCACCTTGAGGTCCTGGGCCGCCACGCACAGCTTGTCCCGAAACTCCTTGTACACTTCCTCGTGGACGATGAGGCGCTGCACGCTGATGCAGCTCTGGCCGGACTGGTAGAAGGCCCCCGTAACCACGCGCTTCACCGCGTCGTCCACGTCCCAGTCCTCGTCGACGATGCACGCCGCGTTTCCGCCCAGTTCGAGGAGCACCCGCTTCTTGCCGGCTCGGGCCTTGAGGTCCCAGCCCACGGCGTGGGACCCCGTGAAGCTGAGCAGCTTGATGCGCTCGTCGTCGGTAAAGGCGTCGGCGTCTTCGCGGCTGCACGGCAGGATCGAGAAGGCCCCCTCCGGGAGATCGGTCTCGGCCAGGACCTCGCCGATGATGAGGGCGCCCACGGGCGTGGCGCTGGCGGGCTTCAGCACGAAGGGGTTTCCGGCGGCAATCGCCGGGGCCACCTTGTGGGCCACCAGATTGAGGGGAAAATTCCACGGCGTGATGAAGGCGCAGGGCCC
>CAYVOE010000119.1:0-11957 GCA_964452795.1 uncultured Nitrospiraceae bacterium | reverse complement strand
GATCTTCCGCGGCGCCGGCTGGAACGTCATCAAGGTCATCTGGGGCAGCGACTGGGACCCGCTCCTGGCCAAGGACCAGGACGGCACCCTGGTGGCGCGGATGGGCGAGGTCGTCGACGGCGAGTACCAGAAGTACACCGTCGAAACGGGGCGCTACATCCGCGAGCAGTTCTTCGGCACCGACCCGCGCCTGCGCAAGCTGGTGCAGAACCTCACCGACGAGCAGATCCGCCGGCTCCGGCGGGGCGGCCACGACCCGGAGAAGGTCTATGCGGCCTTCCAGGCGGCCGTGAACCACACGGGATCGCCCACGGTGATCCTGGCCAAGACGGTCAAGGGTTACGGGCTGGGCGAGTCGGGCGAAGGCAAGAACATCACCCACCAGCAGAAAAAGCTCAACGAAGACGAGCTGCGCGAGTTCCGCACGCGCTTCGGCATTCCGATTTCGGACGAAGACGTGGCCCACGCCCCCTTCTACCGTCCGCCCGAGGACAGCCCCGAGATGGTGTACCTGCGTCAGCGGCGGGAAGAGCTGGGCGGATACCTTCCGCAGCGGCGCACGTCGGCCCCGCCCCTCAAGACGCCGGACGAGTCGCTCTTCGAGGAATTCTATGCGGGCACCGACGGCCGTCCCGTGTCGACGACGATGGTGTTTGTGCGGATCCTTGGGAAACTGCTGCGCGACAAGGATTTGGGCAAGTTCGTGGTGCCCATCGTGCCCGACGAGGCCCGCACCTTCGGCATGGAAGCCCTGTTCCGGCAGGTGGGGATTTATTCGCACCAGGGACAGCTCTATGAGCCGGTGGACTCCGACAGCCTGATTTACTACAAGGAAGCCAAAGACGGCCAGATCCTCGAAGAGGGCATTACGGAAGCGGGGTCCATGGCCTCGTTCCTGGCCGCGGGCTCGGCGTACTCGACCCACGGGATCAACATGATCCCCTTCTTCATCTACTACTCGATGTTCGGGTTCCAGCGCATCGGCGACCTCATCTGGGCCGCCGGCGACATGCGGTGCAAGGGCTTCATGCTGGGCGGCACCTCCGGACGGACCACCCTGGCGGGCGAGGGGCTGCAGCACCAGGACGGCCACACCCAGTACTTCGCCATGGCCTTCCCGACCATCATGGCCTACGACCCGGCCTTCGCGTACGAGCTCGCCGTCATCATCCGCGACGGCCTGCGCCGCATGTACGAGGAAGGCGAGAACATCTACTATTACCTCACCGTGTTGAACGAGAACTATGCCATGCCGCCCATGCCCGAAGGGGCCAAGGAAGGCATCTTGAAGGGCATGTACCGGTTCAAGGCATCGGAGGCGAAGGACGCCAAGCTCCACGCCCAGCTCTTCGGCAGCGGCTCCATCATGAACGAGGTGCTGAAGGCCCAGGAGATGCTGGCGGGGTACGGCGTGGCGGCCGACGTGTGGAGCGTGACGAGTTACAAGGAACTGCGCCGCGACGCCCTCGCCTGCGACCGGTGGAACATGCTTCACCCCGGAGAGAAGCCGCGGGTGCCGTACGTCACGGAATGCCTGAAGGACGCCCCGGGCGTGTTCGTGGCCGCGAGCGACTACATCAAGGCGTTGCCCGATTCCATCGCGCGGTGGATCCCGGGCCGCTTCGTGCCGCTGGGCACCGACGGGTTCGGACGCAGCGAGACCCGTGAGGCGTTGAGAGACTTCTTCGAGGTCGATGCGCGGTTCGTAACGCTGGCCACGCTGTTCGCCCTCCTGGAGGAAAAGAAGATCAAGAGCAGCGTGGTAAAGAAGGCCATGCAGGATATGGGCATCCCGTCCGACAAGGCCGATCCCCTTACCGTCTAGGCCCGCAACGGTATCGAATCGAGGACCCGAATCATGGCAACGGAATTCAAGCTCCCCGAACTGGGGGAGAACATCGAGTCGGGGAACGTCACCAAGGTCTTGGTGGCGCCCGGCGACGAAGTCGCGAAAGACCAGCCCGTGCTCGAGATCGAGACGGATAAGGCGGTGCTCGAGGTGCCGTCGACCGTGGCCGGCACGGTGGCCGAGGTGCGCGCCCAGGAGGGGCAGCGCATCCGCGTAGGCGACACCGTCCTGGTGCTGCGCGACGGAGCGGCCGCCGCGCCTGCGGAGGCCCCGGCCGAGACCGCCGAGAAGGCGCCGCCGGCTCCGGAGAAGAAATCCGTGGCGGCGCGGCGTGCGCCCGCGGAGGCGCCCGCACCCAAGGGAAAGCGTGCCCCCGCTTCGGTGGAGCCGGGAGAAGTCGAGGCTGCCGGCGACGTGGAGGAGCAGATCCAGGAAGAGCCGTCCACCACGGCCATCCAGCCGGGTGCGGACAAGGCGGCCGCGAAGAAGGACGGGAAGGAAGAGCCGGCAGCCGAGCAGGCCGCCCCGACCCGGGAAGCGTCCGGCGCGGAAGCGGCGCCCAGCGCTGCCCCGGCGATGGCGCGCGCCGGCGGAGGTCCGGCCCCGGCGTCGCCGTCCGTTCGTCGGCTGGCCCGCGAGATCGGCGTCGACATCAACCAGGTGCCGGGGAGCGACCCCAGCGGCCGGATCACCATCGAGGATGTCAAGAACTACGCCCGCCAGATGAATACCGACGTGGGCGGGGCCTTGCACCGGCCCCATGCGGGCCCGCACGTTCCGATGGAGCCGCTGCCCGACTTCACCCGGTGGGGCGACGTGGACCGCGAGGAGATGAGCAGCGTGCGCCGGCGCACGGCCGAGCACATGGCCCATGCCTGGGCCACCGTCCCCCACGTCACCCAGTTCGACAAGGCCGACATCACCGAGCTGGAGAAGCTGCGCAAGCAGTTCGGGCCGCGCATCGAGGCGGCGGGCGGCAAGCTGACCGTGACGGCCATCCTGGCGAAGGTGGTGGCCCACGCGCTGCAGAAGTTCCCCCAGTTCAACGCCAGCATCGACGTGCCGAATAACCAGTTGATCTACAAGCGGTACTACAACATGGGAATCGCCGTGGACACCGAGCGGGGCCTGTTGGTCCCGGTGATCCGCGACGTGGACCGCAAGAACGTCACCGAGATCGCCGTCGAGATTACGGAACTGGCCGAGAAGGCGCGCAACCGCAAGGCCACCCTCGAAGAGATGCAGGGCGGGACCTTCACCATCACCAACCTCGGCGGCATCGGCGGCACGTCGTTCACCCCGATCGTGAACAGCCCCGAAGTCGCCATCCTGGGGGTGGCCCGGGCCCAGACCGAGCCGGTGTGGATAAACAATCAGTTCCAGCCGCGAAGCATGCTGCCCCTGGCCCTGTCGTACGACCACCGGGTGATCGACGGCGCCGATGGCGCGCGCTTCCTCCGGTGGATCGTCGAGGCCCTCGAACAACCGTTCCTGATGTTCCTGGAGGGATAGAGCGGAAGAACCCACGGCACTCACGTCGAGGCGATCCGGCGTCGGCGCATCGTCGACGCCGGGTGGCGAACACGATACCCGTATGCGATCGAGGACCAGCACGAGCCTGTGAGGCTCCGGCAAAGCGGAAACCATGAGCGAAAACGGAAACGAGAACGGCAACATCCATGTGGCGGTGGTGGGGGGCGGCCCCGGCGGCTACGCGGCGGCCTTCATGGCGGCGGACCTGGGGCTGAAGACCACCCTGATCGATTTGGAAGCGAACCCCGGCGGGGTGTGCCTCTACCGGGGCTGCATCCCTTCAAAAGCCCTGCTTCATGCGGCCAGGATTGTGAACGAGGCCCGCGAAGCCCGGCACTGGGGCATCACCTATCCGGAACCCGAGATCGACCTCGACAAGCTGCGGGCCAGCAAGGACGCCGTGGTCGAGAAGCTGACCAGCGGGCTGGGGCAACTGTCGAAGGCGCGCCAGGTTCAATACCTCCGGGGTCGCGCCAGCTTCATCGATTCCACCACCCTGCGCGTGGTCGATGAACACGGCCACGAGCAGCAGATCAAGGTCGACTACACCATCCTGGCGTCGGGGTCGCGGCCCGCGGGCCTGCCCAACATCTACCTCGAATCCGAGCGGATCATGAACTCGACCGACGCCCTCGAGATGCCCGACCTGCCGAAGAACCTGCTGGTCATCGGCGGCGGCTACATCGGCCTCGAGCTGGGCTCGGTCTACGCCACCTTCGGCACCCAGGTGACCCTGGTGGAAATGGAGTCGAGCCTGCTGCCGGGGGCGGATTCCGACCTCGTCAAATTCGTGGCGAACCGGATGGAGGTGCTGATGCACCGCATCCTGCTCAACACCAAGGTCGTGGACCTCAAGGAGGTCAAGAACGGGATCCAGGTCCGCTTCGAAGGGCCCCACCTCGAGGAGCCGGTGCAGGTCTTCGAGAAGGTCCTCATCGCCATCGGCCGGAAACCGAACTCGAGCGGCCTGGGGCTGGGCAGCACGAAGGTCGAGGTGGACGAGAAGGGCTTCGTCAAGGTCGACGCCCAGCGGCGCACCAGCGACCCTCGGATCTTCGCCATCGGCGACATCACGGGCGAGCCCATGCTGGCGCACAAGGCCTCCCACGAAGGCCGGGTGGCCGCGGAGGTCATTGCCGGGAACAACGTGGTCTTCGAGCCGCGGGCCATCCCGGCGGTGGTCTTCACCGACCCCGAGCTGGCGTGGTGCGGGCTGACGGAGAACCAGGCCCGGGCCGAAGAGCGCCCGGTCAAGGTGGCCCGCTTCCCCTGGGGCGCCTCGGGTCGCGCCGCCACGCTGAACCGGAACGACGGCATGACCAAGCTGATCTCCGACCCCGACACGGGTCAGATCCTCGGCATGGGTGTCGTGGGTTCGGGCGCGGGCGAGCTCATCGCCGAGGGAACCCTGGCCATCGAGATGGGCGCCGTTGCCGCCGACCTCGGCCTCACCATTCACCCTCACCCCACCCTGGGCGAAACGGTGATGGAGACGGCCGACCTCATCTTCGGCACCAGCACCCATCTCTACCGGCCGGCTAAGAAGGAGTAGCGGACGGCCTATTCGCCGCCGCCGCGGGCCTGCAGCTTCAGGGCCTTGAGGTTCTTCATCACCGCGTCGCCGCCGCGGCCGAAGAGGTCGTGGAGCCGCTCGTATTCGGCGAAGAGCTTCTGATAGGCGGCGTGGTTCTCGGGATTGGGCCGGTACACCTCGTCGCGCAGGCGGGCCATCCGCTTCGCCGCTTCCGTAATGTCGTCGTAGCCGCCCGCGGCCTTGCCGGCGGCTACGGCTCCCCACATGGCCGAGCCCAGCGCCACGGTCTGTTCGCTGGCGCTGATTTTGATCTCGCGGCCGGTGACGTCCGACCAGATCTGAATGAGGAGCTTGTTCCGGTTCGGGAGTCCGCCGCAGGCGTACAGCTCCTGAATGTGCAGGCCCGCTTCTTCAAAGGTCTTGATGATCTTGTAGGTGCCGTAGGCCGTGCTCTCGAGGACGGCCCGGTACATCTCGGCGGGCGTGGTGGCGAGGGTCATCCCCACCATCAGCCCCGTGAGGTCCGCGTCCACGAGGACCGTCCGGTTGCCGTTCCACCAATCCAGCGCCAGCAGGCCCGATTCGCCCACCTTGAGCTGTTCCGCCTGGTCGCACAGGTAGCTGTGGACGTCCTTGCCCTTGGACTTGGCCTCGACGGCGACCCAGGCGGGCACGCAATTGTCGACGAACCAGGCGAAGATGTCGCCCACAGCGCTCTGACCCGCCTCGTAACCGTAGTACCCCGGCAGGATACCGTCCTTCACGGTGCCGCAGATGCCCAGGACGGGTTTTTTGTCTTTGAAGCAGACCATGTGGCACACGCTGGTGCCCATGATCATGACCATCTTGCCCTCGTCGGTGACCGTGGCCGCGGGGACCGCCACGTGGGCGTCCACACCGCCCGTGGCCACCGCCGTGCCCGCCTTCAACCCCAGCTTCTCGGCCCATTCCGCCGTGAGCCCGCCCGCCTTCACCCCCGCCGGGTAAATGTCGCGGCTCATCTTCTCGTCGACCACGTGCTCGAAACGGGGGTCGAGGGCCTTGAAATAGTCGTTCGACGGATAACCTTCGTCCCACATCGCCTTGTAGCCGGCGGCGCAGGCGTTGCGCTTCTCCTCCCCGCACAACTGGAGCACGATCCAGTCGCCGGCCTCCATGATGCGCGCGGCCGCCGCGTAGACCTCGGGGGCTTCGTCGAGGATCTGCAGCGCCTTGGGGAAGAACCACTCGCTCGAGATCTTGCCGCCGTAGCGCTCGAGAAAGGCCTCGCCCCGTTCCGCCGCCACCGCGTTCACCCGGTCCGCCTCGGGCTGGGCGGCGTGGTGCTTCCACAGCTTCACCCAGGCGTGGGGGTGGTCCTTGAACCGCTCGTCCCAGCACAGGGGCTCGCCCGCGGCGTTCGTGGGAAGGATGGTGCAGGCCGTGAAATCGGTCCCGATGCCGATGACGTCCTCCCCCTTTACGCCGGATTCCTTGAGGACGCGGGGCACGATCTTCTCGAGTACGGTGAGGTAATCCCGGGGATTCTGGAGGGCCCAGTCCGGTTCGAGCTTCTTCCCGCTGGTCGGGAGCGTATCGTCGATCACCGCGTCCGGATACCGCTCCACCGCCGTCGCCACCTCTTCGCCGTTGTCCACCGCCACCAGGAGCGCCCGCGCCGATTCCGTGCCGTAGTCCAACCCCAAGACGTACTTTCCTGCCATGCCCACAACTCCTTTCGCTTCGAGAACGTGCCACGGTTTCAAGCTGCGGGCGATGATAGCAAATCCGGTCCGCCGGAGGGAGACCGAAAGCCGTCCTCGGCGCACGAGAGGGCCATGCGCCGAGGACGGCTAGGGTTTGGGGGGCTCGGATTACGGGGGCGGTCAGGCCGTGTGGGGGGCGTCGGCGGCGCGGCGGCGCAATTGGCCGCAGGCGGCGTCGATGTCCTGCCCCTGCTCCTTGCGGAGGGTGGCGTTCACGCCCCGGCTCTCGAGGTAATCGCGAAAGGCCTCGCACTTCTCCCGGGGAGGCGGGCTGTAACCCAGCCCCGACACGGGGTTGTACGGGATGAGGTTGACGGTGGCGGACATGCCGCGGACTTGATCGACCAGCTCTTCGGCGTCGCGCAGGGAATCGTTGACGCCGTCGAGGAGGGTCCACTCGAAGGTCACGTGGCGCCCGGTGATCTCGAAGTACTCCCGCACGGCGACCATCAGCTCGGGCAGCGGGTATTTCCGGTTCAAGGGGACCAACTCCGAACGAAGGGCGTCGTTGGCCGCGTGGAGGGACACGCTCAGGCGCACCTGCCAGCCTTCCTGGGCGAAGCGCCGGATGCCGGGGATCTCGCCGGCCGTGGACACGGTAATCTTGCGGGCGCCGATGTTGAGCCCCTCCCGGCGCATAAGCAGGCGGATGCTCTTCACCGTGGCGTCGTAGTTGCGGAAGGGCTCGCCCATGCCCATGTAGACGATGTTGGGCGTCCGTCCCTGCAGGTCCTCGTCGCTCAGCAGGTAGAGGGCCTGTTCGACGATCTCGCCGGGGCTGAGGTTGCGCTTGAATCCGGACAGGCCCGTGGCGCAGAAGGAGCATTTGACCGCGCAGCCTACCTGGGTCGACAGGCACAGGGTGGCCCGATCCCGATCGCGGATGAGGACCGACTCGACCGTTTCGCCGTCGGGCAGGCGCAGCAGGGCCTTCTTGGTGCCCCGGGATCGCGCGGATTCGGATACCCCCGCCCGCTCGAGCTGCGGGCCGGCACAGGACTCCACCAGCCGCCGGCGCAGGTCCTTCGACAGGTCGGTCATGGCTTCAAAGTCGAAAACCTGCTTCTGGTGGATCCAGCGGAAGATCTGGGCGCCCTGGAAGGGCTTAAGCTCCAGCGCCTGGGCGATCTCCTCGGGCGTGAGATCCGTCAGTCGTATCCGGGTCGTCGGGCCAGTCAATGTCAAAGAGGTCATCCTCCAACGGTTCGTTGAACCGAGGTCTATTAATCTTCTCCAGGCGCAGCGTCGTCTCGAGGGTCGGAAACTCGGCCACGATGACGCCGGGGAACCGGATTCCGTCCCACACGCGGTAATCGCTGCGCAGCGTTCGGGCGAAGACCTCTCCCGCGTCGTTGAGACGCTCGGTCATCACCACATGCCACTCGGGTCCCTGGACCACCATGCGCCGCCGCGGACGGTTCCGAGGCCCCACCTCGAGGGTGGCCGTGGCCGTGGCGGGATCGTAGTGGATCAGCCGCACGTCGTTCCGGCGCAGGCGCGACCAGTCCTCGGGCAGGAACAGCTCCCGGGCGATGTCCGATGGCGACACGGCGAAGGGCACGCCTTCCACCGTCTCTCCCTCCCGCCGATAGGTCGGCTCGCCTTCCCGGGGGATGTCCACCATGAACTCGCGGCCCACCGACGTCAGGCGAAACACCACGTTGCGGAAGGCCTGCTGGCGGCCCACAATGTGGAGCCGGTCGGGTCGGCGAAAGGCGATTTCCGCGCTGACTTTCTGCGTCGCCTTCAACCGGGGCGACTCGACGGTCAGCAGGGCGTTGCGAACGAGAAAGGTCTCGATCTGCTGGTCTTCCGCGGCCAGTTCGGCCAGGATCGCCTCTTCGGCCGGCGCTCCCGGCGGCCGATCCCCCCGTTGCAGGCGATTGTCGAGCCGGGCGCACCCGCACAGCGTGACCGCACAGAGGATCCCCCCGATACCCGACCATCGTCTCAGCTCCGTTAGAAACATCCGGCGTCCGTGCTCCATTTCCGGCGACGACGGCCCGAACCCGCGTCCGAGCTCGTCCATTCCTTGAACTCTCAATCGACCCATGGTATAGTATCGTGCTCTGTTTGTGCGAACAATAGATGGATTCCCCGGCGGAATCGCACTTGGGATTTGGGAGAACGTCATGGCACGAGTTTGTGAATACAGCGGTAAGAGGCCCCAGGTGGGCAAGCGGGTCGTGCGCCGAGGCAAGGCCAAGAAGGCCGGCGGCGTCGGTCAGAAGGTGACGGGCATCACCACCCGCCGGTGGAAGCCGAATCTGCAGACCATCCGCGTGGTGGAAGAAAACGGCACGGTGCGCCGGATTCGTGTGGCCGCTCGCTACATCAAGGCGGGGAAGTTCAACAAGGCCACCCAGGGCCGCGTCAAGAAGGGCTCCGCTCCGGCCAAGGCCTCCTGACGCGCGATCGAGATCCATTCCCGGCCGGGAGGGCTTGCGAGTCTTCCCGGCCGGTTCCTTTTCAAACCGGGTCGGAGCCTAATTCAACACGCTCATCACCATTTCCCGTTCCACGACCTGCTTGGGTTCGAGCCGCAGGTCGCCCACCTCGCCCGCGGTCAACAGGTCGACCAGCGGCGCCACCGAGCCGGGATACTTCAGCCGCAGGCGGCCCGTACCGTCTCCGAAATGGAGCTCCTCCATCTCTTCGACGCCCGGCTGGGCCTGCAACGCACGGCAGAATCCGTCCCACAGCCTCGGGTCGTTCACCCCGTCCAGGGTCAGAATGACGCTGTCCGATCCCCGTGCGCCGGCCACCGCCAGCACCGACGAGACCAGCATGGGCTCGCGCATCTTGGCGCAGGCGTCGGAAATGGCCAGGCCCAGGGCCTCCTTGGGATCCACGCTCTGCACCACGGCCTCGGTTTTCAGCACGTCGAAGAGGCGGGCGTCGGCGGCCCGGATGAGCCGTATGGTGAGGATCGCGCGCGTGCTGCACAGGTTGGACCCCGCCGGGGCCGGCTCGGCCACCGCCACCATCTCCCCCACCACGGCGAGGTCGGCCACGTTTTCCCGGGCGAATCGGGCCGCCAGGGTGGGCTCGCCCCGCACGCGGTTGCGGTACTCCACCTGGCTGCACCGCTCCTGCACGCGAGCGGGGTCCACCACCTCGATTCCGGCGTCGGTGAAGGCCTCGGCCAGCTCCACCAGGGCGGCATCGGCGGCGGGAAACTGGAGCTGTCCCGACTCGGCCAGGCCGTCCGCGATGGCCACGGTCATCCGCGGCACCCGCGGAAACCGGGGCAGGAGGAACGCCGCCAGGTCTTTCCGCAGCTTGGGGTCCAGCACGTAGGCCTCGACCTCGAGCCGGGTGTACTCACCGAGCAGCGATTGGTTGAGTATCTTGAAGGAACGGATGTACTCCGAGGCCCGGTCGAGCAGAGGGCGGAACGCAGCTTCGGTGGCCGCCGGCGTCACGCCCTTGATCACCTCGAAGACGGCGTCGCGCTGGGCCTGTTCCAGGGCCGCGGTTCGACCGGCCACCCCGGAGCCGTGGGACGTGGCCGTCACCTTGATCTTCAAGACATCCGCTTCCGGTTCCGCCAGCGCCATCGCCGACAGCAAGAGGATAGCCAGCCCGCCCATAGTCCGCCGTCCCTCCAACGCAGCCCATTCCGGATACCTCAGCCGTCAACATTATCCTAAAGGCCCGGTCCGATGTCTACCTCAAAATCACGAAAAAAGATGAAATCCCGACGCAAGCGACGGCATTTGTCGCCGTACTCGATGGCGGCGGCGGGATCGCAGGAGGCTCAGGTCCCGGCGAGGGACATGATGTCGTTGAGAGAGCCGAGGGACCCGAAGAACGCGTCGAGGATGGCGTACAGGTCTTCCCTGGCGACGGAGGCGGCTTCCCAGGCCGCGGGCGGCGGAGGCGCATAGGGGCCCGTGTGCGACGCCATCCCGCTGAAGCTGGCGATGGCATCGGCGGCGGCGATGACTCCGGCGAGGGCCCGTACGCCCGGATCGGCGACGCGGTCCGGCTCGTGGTGCGCGGCAATGGCGCCGGCCACGCGGGCGGGCAGCTTCCAGCGCAGGGCCAGGCGCGCGCCCATCTCGGCGTGGTCCGCGCCGATGACACGCCGTTCGGCCTCGAAGAAGGGAAGGCCCTGTTCCTGTGACAGGGCGACGATGGTGTCGAGGGCGTCGGGGAGATAGGTCTGGATGAGGATGCGGCCCACGTCGTGAAGCAGTCCGCAGGTAAAGGCCTCTTCCGGATCGACGGAGGCCCCGGCTCGGGGAGGGGTCGCGACGGCGCGGGCGGCCAGCGCCGTGGCCACGCTGTGGCGGAGGAGGCGCTCGGCGTCGTGGAGCGTCTCGCAGACCAGGGCCGTCACCACGAGGTTGCGGACCACCCGAAGCCCGAGGAGGGTGACCGCCAGCTCGACCGAGGTCACCTCCTGGCGCAACCCATAGAAGGCCGAATTCACCAGTCTCAGGGTCTTGAGCGCGAAGGCGGGATCGACGGCAATGGCCCGGCCCAGCTCCGACATGGACGGGTCGGGGTCGTTGATGAGTCGGGTGATGTGGTCGAGGTTCTGCGGCAGCGTGGGGAGGGTCACGATCCCGTCGACCAGTTCGTCGATGTCGACGGGTTTCACGACAACACGTCCGGCGGCTCCAGCCCGTGGGATCCGTAGGCGCGCTCCTGGGTGCACAGGATCTCCACGGTGTCGTTGTACGACAAGTCGGCCAGGGCCTGGTCGAGGGGCACCACGCGCGGCGCGCCTTCCGGAACGGGCATGGCCACCATGACTCCCTTGGGGTGGTCTCGGGGTCCGATCAAAACAACGCGCGCCGGTCGACCGTCTGCCAGGGACAGACTGCCGACCAGCGCGGGACCTTGCCTTCTCCAGGAAATCACGGAAACGCTAGAAGATGAACTCGGGCTCGAGAATGGGCTCGTAATTCACCTCGTGGTCCGAGAAGGGGAACGTCACGACTTCGAAAACGCCGGTACCGGTGCGGAGCAGGGCGCGGGCCGTTCCCAGAACCGGGGCCACGCCCAGGAGGTATCCGAGGGGCCGCTGGCGCTTGACGCCCCGGTGGAACGTCATGGGGATCTCGCCCCAGCCCAGCAGGATGTTCGAGAACCCGCGTCCCAGCTTCGTCAGGGAACGCTCGAAGGTGGTGGGCCGCGGAAGCTCGCCGTAGGGGTCGTAGACCGGCCCCGACTGGTAGACCGGAACCACGAACTCGCCGGTTTGGGCAAGGGCCGGTGTGCCTTGCAGCAGGAATGCCACCACGACGGCCAATGCCACGGGCACAAGGCACAAACGCTTGTATAG
>CAYVOE010000118.1:0-11981 GCA_964452795.1 uncultured Nitrospiraceae bacterium | reverse complement strand
GGTTGGGATGGCGCGGGTTGCGGGGGCGGGGTGTCGGGGGGTGCGTCGGCGCGGCGGCGGGGGCGGGTGGTCTGACGGGTTTCGCGCGGGCGGAGGGGTCGGTGGGCGGCGGCGACGGGTTCGACACGGCCTTTCGATGCCACACATGGGAACGGGATCCGCGCAACCCCATCCTGCCGCCCGGCGGCGGGCCGTACGATGTGGGCTGTTGCATGAATCCCTGTGTATTGCGGCGGGACGATGCGTACTGGCTCTTCTATGCCGGCGCCGACGAGAAGGGATTTCGGCGCATCTGTCTGGCCACGGCGCCGGTGGATCGGCTCGACCGATGGGAACGTCGCGGGCCTCTGTTCGATGTGGGAGGTCCGGGGTCCTTCGACGAGACCTGGTGCGTGCTCCCCGAGGTGCACCGGATCAACGGGCGCTGGCACCTGTATTACACGGGACGAAGCGCCGATACGGGCGTGGGTCTCCAGGCCTTCCGCGGTGTTGGCCTGCTGACGAGCGACGATCTCGAAACGTGGGAGAAGTACTCGGACGAGCCGGTGCTGCTCGGCGACGGGTTCCCGCAGTGGGAGGGAAACAAGGGGATTGCCACCGGCGGAGGTTTGATGGACGTGCCCCAACCCGACGGCTCCGTGCTCTACCGGCTGTACTACACGCTGGCCACGGGGGGCGTCGGGGAAGACCTGCGCGTCAACCAACAGAAGTACTCGGTGTGCGCCCATACCCGGGACGGCCTCACCTGGTTCGACCGGCGGGTCATGATGGGCCCTCGGGAAGAGGCCGACTATGAGAACGCCGCCGCCATCGGGCTCGACGTGTGGCCCGTCGAGGGGGGATTTCGGGGCATCTACGCGGGCATCGGCACGCGGTTCGGGTCGTACAGCATCTGCGAGGCGCGAAGCGTCGACGGCCTGCGCTGGGACCGCGGCGCACCCGAAGACAACCTCGCCCTCGCCCCGCAGGGCGACGGTTGGGAAAGCCGGATGACCACCTACCCCGCGGTGATCCGAGAGGGCGACCGGCTGCGGCTTTTCTATTGCGGCAACGGCTTCGGCGCGACGGGCATCGGCACCGCCACGGCAAACCCGCTGTAGCCCGGCGGGCGCGGCAGGGGCACACCAACCGCTTCGGTCCTTTACCTCCCAATCATCTGCAGGCGAGCTGTGCCCGTCGGTTCGGGGTTCGACGGGGAAAGGTGTGGGATTTCGGCGGGCGGACGAACCTTGCCCTCGGGCGCGGGCAGCGCTATAGTCCTGATCAGGCTGAATTGAGGAGGCCTCGCCTACACGGGACGGATCGCGCGCCGCGGCGCCTGCGGAGGGCAGGGAATACGACCAGACCCTGCGCGGGCGTCGTCCACACATCACACCGACAACATGCACACTTGGTTTCTTTTCGGCCGACGAAGGACCGCGGATGGTCGGCCGTGGAAAGCGGGCTGCGTGTTACGGGGTTGTGCGGCGGGCTTTCCGCCCGGGTAAGGGGGCGGGGCATTTGATGGCAATGAAACGTCAAACCTCTGGGTTTGTGAACCGTATCGCACGGTGGGAGGAGAGCTACCGATGAGAGTCTGGACCCGTTTTGCGGCGGGCATGGCGCTGGCCCTGGCAACGGCGTGGGGCGGCGCGGCGGCCGATGTGGAATCCCTGGTGGCGGGCGTCTCCGATCCGTCGGCCGATGTGCGGGCCGAGGCCTGGAAGCAGGCCGGTCCGCTGGGCGCGGCGGCGGTGGGACCGCTGGCGGAGCCCCTGGCCTCGGATAATCCCGAGGTGGCCCTGTCGGCGGCCCGGGCCCTGGACAACATCGTGGACCACGCGGGCCGTCCGGGAGCGGAATCGGAACAGGCGGCGGTGGCGGCGGAGCTGGCGAAGCTGCTCGATTCGTCGCGGCCGGAGTTCGTGCGGCGCACGGCGGTCCGCCTGCTGGCGCTGGGCGGCACGGACGCGGAGGTCCCGGCGGTGGCGGCCCTGTTGTCGGAGCCGACCCTGGCCGAGGACGCGTGCCTGACCCTGGAAGAGATGCCGGGCGACGCGGCGACCCAGGCCCTGGCGGGAGCGCTTGCGACGGCGGTGCCCGAGGTGCAGCCGCGCATCGCCGCGGCCCTGGGCAAGCGGCACGGCGCCGGCGTGGCCGACGCGCTCCGGGAACAGGCCCGGTCGGGCGAGGGCGAGGTGAAATGGGCGAGCCTGGCGGCCCTGGCGCGCCACGGCGTGTCTCCCCTCGAGGCATTCCCGCCCACGGACCTGTCGGAACCGGACCTGGCGCGCTACGCGGACGCCTTCCTCACGGCGGCCGACGTGCGGGCGGAGCGGGGCGACGGCGATGCGGCGGCCCGCATGTATGAGGTCCTGGCCCGCCATGCCACCCGCGCCCACCATGCCATTGCGGCCTTGCAGGGGCTGTCGAAGCTGGGTTCGCCGAACCTGGCGGCCGCGGCCGTGGAACAGTTGGGGAACCCCGACGCCCGCGCCGAAGTAACCGCTCTTCTGGCCGATGCCGAGGGGCCGGGGCTCGATGAAGCCCTCGTCGCCGCCTATCCCCAGGCCAAGCCGACGGCGCGGGCGGCGCTGCTCGAGGTGCTCGACCGCCGCGGCTCGCCCGCCCTCGAGGGCCTGCTGAAGGAGGCCCGTCGGGACGCGTCGGCGGAGGTGCGCTTGGCGGCGCTCGAACGGCTGGGTGAACCCGTGCCCGAAGAAGTCCTGACCGAAGTGCTGGCTTCCGCCTCGCCCTCCGGCCGCGCCCGGGCGGCCGACGCGATTCTGGCCCTGGCTCAGGAGCAGGAGGCGTCGGACCCCGCCGGGGCGGCGGCCCGGTACGAGGCGATCGTCCGCGCCGACGTGACGGCGGGTCCGAAGATCGAGGCCTTCCGCGGGCTCGAGCGGCTGGCGCGGCCCGAATCGCTGCCGTTGCTCGAGGAAGTGGTCGGATCCGCCTACGCCGCCGGCGGCGCGGGTGCGCCCGAATTGGGCGGCGACACGGCCCTGGACGAAGCGGCCGTCCGCGCTTATGTGAAGGTTCAGGCCGGGCGCGGCAAGGAAGCGGCCGTGCCCGTGCTGGTTTCCGTGCTGGAGAATGCGGACAGCCTCGAGGTGTCGGCCCTGGCGGTGGAAGCGCTGGCGGGATTCGGCATCGATCCCCAGGCGCTGGCACGGCAGAAGGGCTTTATTACCAACTGGAAGATCCTCGGGCCGTTCCCGAACGAGGACGGCGCCGCCGCCCGCACCGCGTTCATCGACGAAGCCGCGGGCGTCCTGCCCGAATCGGCGGAGGCCGCCGGCACCGCGCTGCGTCCCCAGGACGTCGCCACGGAGGGCCTGCCCGCCATCGTCGATTTCCGGCGCCATTACCGCGATCCCTACAACAAGGCGGCCTACGGCTACGCCGAGATCGAATCGAGTGAAGAGCGGCCCGTACTCCTTCTGGTAGGCAGCGACGACGGCTGCGAGGTCTGGCTCAACGGCGAAAAGGTGCACAGCGCCCTCGATGCCCGCAGCCTCACGGTCGACGGCGACCGGGTCGAGGCGGTATTGCAGCCCGGCACCAACCGGCTGCTCATCAAGGTGCTCCAGGGCGGCGGCGACTGGCGCTACTGCGTCCGCATCGCCGACCGCGACGGCCGGCCGCAGGATCTGGCGGGGTTGAAGTAGGCGAACCGATGACTCGGCGCCCGCGGCGCCCTCGAGCTCGTCGACTTCCGAAGCGCGAGCCCGGGGCGCCGCAAACCGGCCGCCGGGAGAGCGGGATCGCCGTTTTACCCTTTGTTTACGCGGTTTTTTTCGAGGTCGGATCGATTTTTCGCTTGACAAATCGCTGTTTAAGTTGTAAGCAATGAATGCTTCATACGGTTCGTGTGAAGCCCATTGTCGAGAGGAGGGGGTATTCGCGAGTGATCCCCCCAGGTGAGTGGGCGCTGTGGGCCGAATAAGGAAGGAGAAACCACATGGCAGAAAAGAAGGCGGCGGCGAAGACGGCGGCGGCCAAGAAGCCTATGAGCAAGTCGGATATCATTAACACCCTCGCCGAACGGACCGGCCTCACCAAGAAGCAGGTCACGGAAGTGCTGAACCACCAGGCGGAGCTGGCGTACAAGGAAGCCAAGACCGGCTTCACCATCCCGGGCATCGGCAAGCTCGTGCTCGACAATCGCAAGGCCCGGACCGGCCGCAACCCGGCCACGGGCGAGACCATCAAGATCCCCGCGAAGAAGGTATTGAAGTTCCGCATCGCCAAAGCGGCCAAGGATGCGGTAGTCCCGCCGAAGAAGTAATTTTCCCCGATATGTCGTTCGTGTGAGGCCCGCCGGGGCATCCGGCGGGTCTTTCTTTGTGTCGGGGACGGGTTGCAGCGACCGGCGAGATTCAACGGCTCCCCCGCCACAAAGTGCAGGAGGCAGGCCCCCGTCGCGGGAGCCTGCCTCCGGATGTGTAGCGTGTCCGGGTTCTGCTAGTTGACCCTGACCGAAGGGCCGGATCCGACCGCCGTCGCGTAGTTGGCCAGGCCGTCCCGCGCGGTCTTCGCGTCGAGCGAGATGGCCAGCGTGCCGGTACCGGTGATGTCGGACAGGATGACCTGGGCGCCGGTGTTGCCGCTCACCGTGACGGATATCCGGCCGGCCTTGGCCGAGCCCGTCGCGTGGACGTTCACATGGCTCGGCGACAGCAGCACGTGGGTCGCGCCCGAGAAGGAAATGGGGAACGTCACCGGGCCCCGATCCGTCACGGAAGGCGACGGCGACCCGATCTCGACCGACGGAGGCGTGTTGTCGACCTCGACGGTCTCGCTGACCTTGGTGGCCGGCGCGGCGCCGCCGGGTCCCGTGGCGGTCCCCGCCGCCAAAGAAATGGCCAGCGTGCCGGTGCCGTCCACGCCGTCGATGCGGACCGTGCGCGTGGTGTCGTTGACGTTGAGCACGGACACTCGGCCCGTCGCCGTTCCCGTCTTGTGAAGCGTCACGTGCGCGGGCGAGAGGTTGATGTCGGTCGCGTTCCCGTAGGTGACCGTGTATTCGATCCGGCCTTTCCGCGTGGTTCCCGGCCACGGCGAGCCGATCTTGACCGTCGGAGGATTCGCCGTCGACCGAGTCGGATCGTTCACCTTGACCGCGGCGCTCGGGCCCACGGCCGGGGCGTAGTTGGCCAGGCCGTCCCGGGCGGTCTTGGGCGCCAGCGAGATGGCCAGCGTACCCGAGCCGGTGATGCTGGACAGAGTGACCTTGGCTCCGGTATTGCCGTCGATGGCGACCGATACCTTGCCCGCCTTGGCCGAACCCGAAGTGTGCACCTTCACGTCCGCGGGCTCCAACAGCACGTGTGTGGCCCCGGTGTAGGTAATGGGGAACGACACCGGTCCCGTCTGAGTCGTGGACGCCGACGGCGAACCGATCTCGACGGAGGGCGGCGTGTTGTCGACGGTCACGGACTTGCTGGGCCCGACGGCCGGAGCGGAACCTCCGGGACCCGTGGCCGTGCCCGCCGCCAGGGAAACGGCCAGGGTGCCGTCGCCCGAAACGTTGTTGATCTGGATGGTGCGGAACGTGGGATCGGTGCCCACCACGGACACTGTGCCCGTCGCGGTTCCGGTCTTATGGAGCTTCACGTCGCTCGCGCGCAACGACACGGACGCCGCGTTGCTGTAGGTCACCTGGAAGGTGATGCGGCCGGTCCGAGTGGTCCCGGGCCAGGGATCTCCGAGCGATACGCCGACGGCCGGTCCGTCGCTGCTGCCGCCGCTGCCGCTATCGCCGTCGCCGTCGCTGTCGTTCTCCACTTTCACGGTGCCACTCTTGGGCGAGGCCGGTGCGGCGTTCCCCGCCGCGTCCCGGGCCGTGCCCGCGGCGATGGAGATGGCGAGTGTGCCGGTGCCCGTGATGTTGGACACGGTAACGGTGCGGCTGCTCGAGCCGGTGCCGCTCACGCTCACCGATCCGTTGGCGGTCCCGGTGCGGTGCAGGGTCACGTCTCCGGCGCTCAGCGTGATGACGTGTGCGTCACCGTAGTTGACCGGGAAGGTCGCCACGCCGGTGGACTTGCTCGACGGGGTGCCGAAGGCGATGGACGGCGGGGTGTTGTCGATGGTGTAGGTCTGGGCCGCCTTGCCGCCGGCGCAGGCATTGCCCGCCTTGTCGGTGATCGTGCCGCCGACCTGCAGGCCCAGGGTGCCGTTGGCGCTCGCGCTGGAGGGACGCAACGTCACGATGTAGTTCGGGTCCTGTCCGGCCACCGAGACGCTCGCGGTTCCGCCCAGCGTTCCCGTTGCGGTGAGATCGTCGGCTCCGAAGGTCGGCGCCACGGGTTCGCTGAAGGCCACGGTGTAGCGGACGGCGTCCAGATTCGTCGTGATCGGATCCAGCGGCGTAATCGCCACGATGGGGGCGTCGCCGATGCCCGTGAAGCTGCGGGAGTTGGCGTTCGCGTCCACCCGGTTCCCCGCGAGGTCTGCCGGACCCTGGGTACCGACGGCCACCTTGTAGGACGCGCCCTGGCGCATCTCGTTGACGATCACGTCGACGTTCTGCCCGTCGATGCGCGTCACGCTCTGGGCCGTGATCGCCGGGCTGCCCGTAAACGTGTACTGGGCCGGCGAAACCAGGGCGCCGTCGTTCTTCATGGACTCGGAGAAGGTGACCCGCACGGTCCGCGCGTTTCGAGCCGACGCACCGGTCACGGTGGGCTTCTTGGTGTCGGAGCTGCCGTTCAAGGTGATCTTGACGTCGAGATAGCCCGACTTGGGGTCGTTGGAATACCGCAGTTGCTCCACGGTGAATTTGCTGGCGGTGTCGACGAAGCTGTTCCCGTTGCGCAGGGTCGTGATGTAACGCGTGGGAACGGAGGCCCCGTCTTTGTAGCGGTGGATGGCGCAGCCGTCGCTGTAGGCGCTGCCCAGGGTGGTGTCGTAACCCATCCGCACTCGGAAGGCCAGGTAGTAATATTCGCCGCTGACCGATGAGGCGACCTTCAGGACCTGAGGCAGGCCGCCGGTTTCGTTGGGCTTCATCTCCAGCGGCGCGATGCGATAGGTTCCGCCGGAGGTCACGTTGACCACGCTGCCGGGATAGGCATTGAACCAGCCCATCCGCACCTTGTGGGGCGCGTTGAACTGGCGCCAGCCCGATCCGCTGTACCCCATGATGTCGGAGCGGTCGCCGTACTCGGATTCCAGCTTGCCGTCGTTATTCGTATCGGTGGCGGCGTGGCGCATGCCCAGGTTGTGGCCCAGCTCGTGCGCGAACACGTCCGCGTACTGAGGAGAGGCCACCCACACACGGCACTGCCGGGCGCAACCCACGCTGGCGATCCCGGCCCAGCCGCAGGAGCTGCCGGGCATCACGTAGACGATGTGCTGGTACAGGTCCAGGTTCACGCCCGCCTTGCGCGCCGCCGCGTCGGCCGCGTCGCCCCAGGCGATGTAGTCGCATTTGGACGAGCTGGAGTAGGGGATGGTGAAGGGACCGAAGACGTCCGACATGCCGTCGCCGTCGGTGTCCTTCGGAAACGCGATCTGGTTGAACGAGGCCTCGCGGTACAGCCCGTCGACCGACTGGATGACGTCGCTGAACATGGTCTTGGCGATGTCGGTCCGGGAAAGGGTGTGGGTCTTGTTGTTGAAGTTGACCATCAGCACCACCGCCCGCCGCGCCGTGAGCGCCTTCTCTTGCGCCAGGGCCTTCGTCGACACCACGTTCAACGATTTCTCGGCGCCCGAGGGCACGTGCAGCTCACCCGACGTATGGTCGAGAGAGGCGGAAATGCGGACGAAATCGCCCGATTCGAGGTCTTCCGGCGGGGGCCCGGCGAAGCGCAACCGCCGAGCCGGTGACGAAGCCCCTTCCCGAAGGTAATAGTGTAACTCGTGGCTCCCGGTTTTCAGGTCGCACACGGAGACAATGTCGAGCGTGCCCGAAAA
Organism: uncultured Nitrospiraceae bacterium; assembly: GCA_964452795.1. Classification (GTDB taxonomy): domain Bacteria; phylum Hydrogenedentota; class Hydrogenedentia; order Hydrogenedentales; family SLHB01; genus CAYVOE01. The sequence continues at coordinate 4,073 of CAYVOE010000118.1, read as the reverse complement.
CGATGCCGTCCTTGGAACGCGCTGGTGGGTGACCGGTTCGCCTCCTGCGACCGTGAATCCCGCGACCGCGAACAGAATACCGAACGCTGTCATTGCCGCGGCGAGATGTCGTTTACCCACGAAGTACCCCCCTCCTGCGCGAGACGCCGCTCAAAAAGCGTCCCGGTGTTCTGCGGCACGTACAGGCCTCTTTCGCTGCGCGGCCTCTTTACCGTGCCCATGCCCAAGTCAGTTAGCCGGCAGGATGTCGCACGGTCCTGCCCTAGTTTTGCTGTCCCCTGGAATAATTCCGGGGATCTTGAGAGGAAACCCTTAGTGTGTGTGGTTAAGAGGGCCGCTCGCCCAAGCGGCGCTCTCCGGCCGAAGCGGAGGCGAGACTTCGTCGCGCCCCGTCGAAGCCGTTAATGAAGGACCCGATATTGGGACCCAAAACCTACTTGCATAAGCCCATAGGGAGTGATATGCCAATACCGGTCACGCACGACCGACACGGAAAGACACCCCTGTGCGGAAGTAGTGCTTGCTTGAAAAACCCGCGGGACCCCGGAAAGGTCCCCGAACCCGGAAAAGCTCATTGATGCCGATAGCCTTCGGCGGGCCCGCCTACACGAACCCCGGGGTCCGCTGCGAAGGTTGAATGCTGAACGGTCTTGGTGTTCCCCGCCCACCGCTTCGGTGATTCGGAAGCGGTGCGCTCATTGGATCCAGAATCCTTGGATCGTTTCATGCCAACTCCTCCCTGAAATACGGCATGCGGAAGGTGAGAGACCTCCGTGCTTCTGGCAATAAGCTGTGCCCAGTATAAGATCCGACCGGCCGATTCGTCAAGCTCTAAAGCGCACCAAATATCGAAATTCATGCGGGAGTTGCGCCCCGAAAAAGTTATAAAACTTATGGATCCTCCTGATTGAACGGGCAAATGACCCGTAAAAAGTGCGCAAAACCGGATCTTGATCCAATTCGCGGATTCACGAAAAAAAAGTTGATTTTGCCCCGCCGAACCCCTTGAATCCGCGAAGGACAACGCGACGGACGTTCCCGCGCCGTGCGTCATCGGCCCCGGCGGAAACTTGAACCGCCGTCCCCGGCGACCTAAGATTGCTGCGGGGCAATAGCACGGGGGTATGAAACGTATGCTGGCGCGGGTGCAGGGGTGCGGCGTGCTGGGGATCGACGGCTTCATGCTGGGCGTGGAGGTCGACAACTACCCGGGCACCAACAAGTTCTTCCTGGTGGGCCTGCCCGACGCGGCGGTCAAGGAGAGCCGCGACCGCGTGGGCTCGGCCATCAAGAACTCGGGCTATCGCTATCCCCGCGGCATGCTGGTGATCAATCTGGCGCCCGCCGACCTGCGCAAGGAAGGGAGCGCCCTCGACCTGCCCATCGCGCTGGGCCTCCTCGCCGCCAGCGAGCAGCTCCGCGGCCCGCGCCTCGAAGAGTACGCCATGGTGGGCGAACTCGCCCTCGATGGAACGGTCCGGCCCATTTCGGGCGCCCTGTCCATGGCCCTGGCCGTGCGCGATCGCGGACTCAAGGGCATCCTGGTGCCTCCGGAGAACGCGGAAGAGGCCGGCGTGGCGCCCGACATCGACGTCATCCCGGTGAACAACCTCCAGGAGGCCGCCGATTTCGTCCGCGGCGCCTGCGACATCGCCCCCGTCCGCACCGATCTGCACCGGGCGCTGGAGAACGCCAGGGGCAGCGCCCCCGACCTTACGGAGGTCAAAGGGCAGGCCCACGTGAAGCGGGCCCTCACCGTGGCGGCGGCGGGCGGCCACAACCTGCTCATGGTGGGGCCTCCCGGCACCGGCAAGACCATGCTCGCCTCGCGCATCCCGGGCATCCTGCCCGACATGACCGTCGACGAAGCCCTCGAGACCACGCGCATCTACAGCGTGGCGGGGCTCAACGGCGCGCGTCGGTCCCTGGTGCTTCAGCGGCCCTTCCGCTCGCCGCACCACACCGCCACCACCGTGTCCATCTCCGGCGGCGGGCACGGCCAGATGCCCTACCCCGGCGAGGTCAGCCTCGCCCACAACGGCGTCCTGTTTCTCGACGAGCTGCCCGAATTCAACCGGGCCGCCCTCGAGGTGCTGCGCCAGCCCCTGGAAGAGGGCCTCGTGCACATCCGACGGGCCATGTACGCGGTCACCTTTCCCAGCCGCTTCATGCTGGTGGTGGCCATGAACCCCTGCCCCTGCGGATGCCGCACCGATCCGCGCCGGACCTGCCGCTGCACCTCGGGCGAGATCCAGCGATACATGGGGCGTCTCTCCGGCCCGCTCCTCGACCGCATCGACCTGCACGTCGAAGTCCCGGCCCTCAGCTTCGAGGAGCTCAGCGACACGCGGCCCAGCGGACCCAGCACGGCCGAGGTCCGCGCCCAGGTGCAGGCCGCCCGCGACCTTCAACGCGCCCGCCACGGCAGCCGCTATTCCTGTAACGCCCACCTGGATTCGAAGGGCATACGCCAGTATTGCGCCGTCGGCGAGGGGGCTCAGAAGCTCCTGGAGCAGGCCATCAACCAGCTCGGCTTCAGCGCCCGCGCCTACGACAAGGTGCTGCGCGTGGCGCGGACCCTGGCCGACCTCGACGGAGAGGAACGCATCGCCGATCGCCACGTCGCCGAGGCCATCCAGTACCGCAACCTGGACCGGCAGGCCCTCTGAGGGGCCGGGGCGGGTGGCGCCGCGGGCCGATGACCCGATAGAATCCCCGGGGCCGGCGACCACACCCGTCGCCGGGGGCTGACTGTCGATTGCCAACCGTTGACGGCCGAGGGCTGTATCGAGGAGTGTCGTGTCGGATATCACCCCCAGGGTCTCCGTGATTGTGGCGACCTACAACCGCGGCAACGGACTGCGCGAGAACATCGATTCCGTCCTCGATCAGGACTTCGACGCATACGAGGCCATCTACGTCGACGACGGATCAACCGACGAGACGCCGACGATCCTGCGCGAGTACGAGGACCGTTACCCGGGGCGGTTCCGCTCGCTGCGCGTCGACAACGGCGGCCAGGGCCGGGCGCGCAACGCGGGCGCTCGAGAAGCCCGAGGCGAGTTCCTGCTCATCACCGACGACGACGTGGTGGCGCCCCGCAATTGGGTCTCGGGGATGCTCGGCATCTACGAGAAGCGCCCCTGCGACGCGGCCACGGGCGGGTTCGAGCCCTATTCGATGGAGACCCCTGTCGAACGGTACCTGCACTATCGCACGCGGGCCCTCTTCGGTCCGCGGCCCCGCTACGTCTCCGTGGCGCCCATGATGAGCTTCCTCATCCCCCGGGAGCTGTTCCGGGAGGCGGGCGGGTTCATCGCCGAGCCGATAGAAGACTGGGTTTTCTGCCAGGAATTCGTGCGATCGGGGCGGCGCATTTACTACGACCCCTCGGTGAGCATCGTCCATCACTACCAGCGCAATTGGACGCCCGCGGCCCAACGCATCCGCACGCCCGCCATCCGCGGCGTCTACGACCGGGCCGACCGCGGCCATCCGCTCGCGCCCTACATCGCCTATTCGACGGCGCGGTTTCTCCTCAGTCCTCTGTGGTCGCTGTGGCGCTATCCGCTGGACCTCTACGGGATGTCGCTGCGGATGGAGGCCATCTTCTGGGTCGCTCGGATGCGGGCCTATGCGTCCACCTTCACGGGCCGCCGCCTCCACACGCCTCACTGACGCAAGCACCGCCCCCGGCCGCACGATGTAAGCCAACCATTGGACGGCCCCCCGCCCCCGGCGTCCGCCCCACTCGTCGTAGTGCTGCAAGGACTGCGCTCGATGGGTTCGTGTGAGACGGCCTTCCCGCGCAGGACCACGAGGACTGCTCCCGATGGTACTGTGAGCTATGCCCCTCCCCGTCGTAGGACTGGGAGGACTGCGCAGGACGGGGCTGTGAGCCCTGCCCCTACCCGTCATTGCGAGGAGCGAGCTTCTGTGGGAGTACAGACGAACGGAGCAGCAGCCTTTGGTTGCACCCATACCCCCGGTATGTACCCACACATAAGCGACGCGGCAATCTCACCTGAGCCGGTGATCTCTGTCCGCGAAGTCATGGTCCTACCCCACCCCGT
>CAYVOE010000117.1:2029-12076 GCA_964452795.1 uncultured Nitrospiraceae bacterium | reverse complement strand
ACGGAAGAAAGGACTGGCCTGGGTCTGACGCAGGGACTCGAGGAAGGCCTGTTGCTGGGGGCCGTTCACGATGCCGAACTGGGCGGCGAGCTGGAGCAGCATGTGGTCCTGCTGCTCCCGGACGAGCTGGCTGACGGTCTGGCGAACCTGATCGAACTCGGCCTGGAGCGTTTCACGGGTGGCCTCGTCCGGGGCTTCGCGGAGCCGGTCCATGAGGTCGATCATGTAGTCCGTATATTGCTGCAGGGTTTCGATGCGCTGGCGTACCCGGGGGTCGGCGGACCGGTCCATCTCCTCGGCCATGATCTCCTGGGTGCGAAGGCGGACCTGCTCCAGGTACTCGGCCCGTCGGGCGAGCCTTTGTTCGGGGGGCTCCCGGACGGCGCCGGGGAGCTCGGACGGATCCGGCGTCGGACGGGCGGGAGCGGCATCGCGTCCCTCCGCCGCGGCGGACAGGAGGGCCTCGAGATCGGCGGTTTCGTCCATGTCCGGGGCAGGAGGCTCCGGGGGCGCCTGGGGCGCCGGGGGAAGGGCGGCGGCGGCCCGTTGGAGTCCTTCGATCTGATCGCGGAGGGCCCGGCTCTGGGTCTCGAGGCGCTGGGAGTGTTGCCCCAGCTCTTCGACCTGCCGTTCGAGGGCAGCGCTCTGGCCCTGGGCCAGGGCCAGCCGGTCGCGGAGTTCGTTCATGGCGGGCGCGAGCCGCTGGTGCACGGCGAAGGCCCCGACGCCCGCGCCCACCGCCAGGGCTGCCGCAACGACGACGCCGGCCTTGATAACGTCCATGTCAGGGTCCTCTCGCTTTGCGACATCCCATGTTTGCACGCCACCGGGACGGGATCAAATCCGGGACGCGGCCGGGGCCTATCGCCCAAGTACAAGAGGCGCCTGACCGAGACGGCCCGGCCGACCTAACCCGGCTGCCCGGCTGAATTTACCCTTTGACGAAAAGGGGCGACGGTGCTAGGATAGCGGCGTCTCTCCGAAGGTTAGGGTTCCGGGACCACTCGATGGCAGGAGGTCTTGTCGTGGCCCTCATACACCAAGCCGCCGCATTCAACCAATTGGACCTGGTTCAGAAATGCATCGACGGAGGGGCGAACGTCAACGGCGTGGATCCCGAGCACGGCCGCACGCCGCTCCATTTCGCCGCCGAGAAGGGGCACGTCACCCTCGTGAGACTCTTGATGGCCTTTGGCGCGCGGTCGGGCATCATCGACTATTACGGACTCACCCCGTATGAGCTGGCCGAAGAGAACAACCACGTCGAGGTGATGCGGATCCTCAAGCCCGGCGACGCGTCGCCGGACGGGGCCGGGCGTGGCGGGGGCGAATCGGTCGTTCCCATGGATTGTCCTCACTGCCTGCGAGCGCTGCGCATCCCCGCTCGATTCGCGGGCCAGACGGGCCGCTGCACCCACTGCGGCGGCCGCATCACCGTGCCCCGGTTGGAGGCGGACCTTCCCCGGTTCGACGGACAGACCACCGGGTCCTTCGAGGACGCGGTCCGTATCCTCTTCCAGCAGGCGCTGCCCGCCACGCGGATCGAGGCGGAGCAGCGGATCCTGGAGGACTACACGCGCATCGCTCGGGTGTGGCAGAGCCGGGAACTGGTGGAGGCTTCGACGGAAGGTCTGCGGAACATCGTGGCCAAGAACCTCAAGGCCATGGCGTTCGGCGCGGGGTGCGCCGAGTTCCAGATCGTGGTGGACGACGAGGGCACCTGGGCGGCCCAGGTCATGGGACACAACCCCGAAGCGATTCGCCTGCTCGCCATCCGGATCTGGCGCGGTGCCGACCGGCTCTATACCTGCGGCGGTTCCGACTTCATCGCCCACGCCTGAAAAGGCCGCGTCTTCACGCCGTTTTGCGTTGCCCTCTTATTGCTTTTATCGGGTTTATCCGGTATCGTGAATATCAGGGCGTAATTCGTTTCTCTGGGCGGGAATACCGTAAAACACGTGACGGGGGGCTTCTTGTCATGATCGAGGATCCGGCCGTGGCACTGGTGGCCGTGGCGATCGGTTGGTTCGTTTTTCTGCGCCGCGCTTTGGCCTTTCGGCTTCGGAGCGATTACGGGGGCATGTGGGCGGCGCTGCTTCTGATGCCGGTGCTGGTGCTCCAGATCCGGTGGCCGGCGCTGCCGCACGAATGGCTCGTGGCGGGAGTGGCGCCTTCCTTTCTGCTGGCCCAGTACGCCATGTTCCAGGCGACGATGGTGGAGACGGATCGGCTTCGGGCGTTGCGCCGGGAGCTCCCGCGCTGGCGCCTGCTCACGGGAACCCCGCCCCGGGGATACCGGCCCGAGGGTCCGGCGCCGCGGGAATGGCGGCCGAACCCGCGGACGCTGCTCCTGGGATCGGCCGGGGCCGTCCTCGTCATCGCCTACGCGGTGGTGGCCTTCGGCTGGGGTAGCCTCCTGTTTCTTACCGTGTTTTTCTGGGCCTTCATGGCGCTCTACCGGTTTTCCTTCAGCCCCGACAACTGATATCCTCGCCGGCAAAACGAGGAGCGTTGTCGCCATGACCCAACCTGAATCGTCCGGCTATTCGGTCCAGACCTACCTGCGCCGCCGCTTCGACCGCGAGGCGGGGAAACTGCGCTTCTCGGGCGAGACGGCCGAGGAAGCCAAGCGCTGGCAGGGCAAGGTCCGCCGCAAGCTGCGGGAGCTCATCGGCCTGGACACCATGGAGTCGTGCGAGCTGCGTCCGCGCATGACGGAGCGGATAGACGCGGGCGATCACTGGCGGGAACGGGTCGAGATTCGGGTGGAGCCGGACGTGGCGATGCCGGTGTACGTGCTGGTGCCCAAGGAGGGCCGGCCGCCCTATCCGGCGGTGCTGTGTCCCCACGGCCACGGGGGCGGCGGCAAGGTGTCCGTGGCCGGCGTGCGACATGACCCGGCGGTGGAAAAGGCCATCGAAGAATTCCACTACGACTACGGGGTGGCCTACTGCCGGGCGGGATGCGTGGCCTTCTGCCCCGATGCGCGGGGGTTTGGCGAACGGCAGGAGGTGCTGGCGAAGAGCGATCCCCTCGGCTCGTCGTGCCCCTGGATCAACCACATGGCCCTTCCCCTGGGTCAGACCGTGACGGGCATGTGGGTGTGGGACCTGATGCGCCTCATCGACTACGTCCAGACCCGGGAAGACTGCGACCGGCGGCGCATCGGCTGCGCGGGGCTCAGCGGCGGCGGGCTCCAGACGCTGTGGACCGCCGCCCTCGACACGCGGATCCGCGCCGCCGTGGTGAGCGGCTACTTCTACGGCTACAAGCAGTCCCTCCTCGACATGTACGGCAACTGCTCGTGCAACTATGTGCCCCACCTATGGGAGTACGTAGACATGGGCGACATCGCCGGCCTCGTCGCGCCCCGGCCGTTGATGATTCAGACGGGCACCCGCGATTCCCTCAACGGCGTGGGAGGACTCGACAACGTGACGCCCCAGGTGGATCGGGCGCGGGAGGTCTATCGAGCCTTCGGTGCGGAAGACCGGCTCCGGCACGACGTCTTCGAGGGTCCTCACCGCTGGGACGGCGTGGAAGCGGTGCCGTTCCTGGCCGAGCAGGTGCAGACGTCCCGGAAGGGACGCAAACCCGAAGCCTGAGTCCCTTCTCGAAGTCGTCGGCGCGCCGACGGTCTCCTTCCCCGCAACCTTCCGACGAACCCTTGGAAAAAGGAAAACCCCCGGTCCCGCGCATAAGGCCCTGGGAAGCCGGGGGGATTGTGCTTGAACAAGGAACGTCGGGGCGGTTGCCTCAGTAGCGGTACAGGACGAGTCCGCCGGAGAAGCCGGCGCCGAAGGTAATCTTGAGCACCGTATCGCCGCGCTTGATGCGTCCGTTGCGGACGTTCTCGTCGAGCGAGATGGGCAGCTCGGCGGAGATGGTGTTTCCGTAGAGGTGGTAGTCCTCGACGAGCTTTTCCCGGGGCACGCCGGAGGCTTTGACGGCGGCCTCGAAGAGGGGCTTGGAGGGCTGGTGCACGAAGGCCACGTCGATGTCCTCGCGGGTGAGCCCGGCGGTCTGGAACACGGCCTCGAGTCCCGGGGGCAGGTTGTCCTTGAGGGCCTGGTGGATGATGCGGGCGTCGCCCATGTAGAAGCTGCCCCGGTAGTCTTCGGGGACCCGGGCGGTGGGCACGCTGGCCAGGTGTGGCATGGTGATCATGTCGTGGTACTGCCCGTCGGTCCAGAGGGCGCCCGCGAGGAACTGGCCGGGCCCGTCGGTGCGCTCGAGGAGGACGCCGCCGGCGCCGTCGCCGAAGATGGCGCGGTGCATGGGATTGAAAAAGGCGGTGCCTTTGGACACGATGGTGCCGGCCATGACCAGGACCTTCCTGTCGCCCGTGGCGATGCAGCGCAGGGCGTAGTCGAGTCCGGCCACCCAGCCCACGCAGCTCATGCCGACGTCGATGCTGGCGCAGCGCGCGCCGAGCTTGTATTGGACCACCGCGGCTGTACAGGGTTCAAAGTAGTCGCCGGGGGTGGCGGACACGATGAGGCGGTCCAGATCGGTGGGCGCGGTTTCGGCGGCTTCGAGGACGCGGCGGGCGGCTTGGACGATGATGTCCGAGCAGGTCTCGTCAACGCCGGCGGCGCGGCGTTCGACGGCACCCAGCAGGCGTTCGACGGCCCCGTTGGTCTCTTCGAGGCCGGGGATGTCGTGGTTGCCCACCACCCGCGCCGGCAGATACGACCCCGTGGCCGCGATCCGGGCCGGGATGTCCGCATAGGAATACACCATCACTACCTCTCCTTCAGGTGACGTTATGATTGGCGGGCAAAAAGGGAAAGCAGACCCCGCCCCACGCGTATTTCAAGACCAGAAAGCAGCGATCCCGACGACCGCGGAACGACACAGGCCCGCCCCCGCGTCCGCCCCCCTGTTGAAGGGGAGACGCGAAGCAGAAGGCCATGTGTTTCGATGACCCGGCGACCCTTGCCGTGGGCAACGTGATAATTCTCCTACAGCCTTGCCCGTGTTTTCGGGCTCAACCTTATCCCAATTGGCGAAATCCCGGCCGGGGGCTTGCCGCCTGCCAATCGGCCGGCGCTTCCCCGCCCCCCGCGGGCAATGGCCCCCGAGGCGACCCCGGAATGCGGAGGCCACACACGCCTTATTAGGTACCAACAAGGTGTATGCCCGTTACACAGGCGAGGATTATGTCAACTTGAGCAAACGCGTGTCAAATGCATTCCGATCCGTGCAACGACGCTTCGTTCGCCTTTGGAAACGCGGCATCCGGACCGGGACGATTCAGGCATTTCACGCCGATTTGTACTTGTAGGACTCGTGGCGACCTTCGGCGGCGGCCGTTCGGGTCCGCTCGATAAGCTCCTGTTTCTCGTCGTCGGTCAGGGGCTCGAATTCCTTCGCGGTGGCCAGATTCTGGCGCAGCGTGTCCATCGAATCCATGCCGCTGACCACGGTGGCCACGGGCAGATTCATGGCGTAGCGCAGGCATTCAGCCACATTTACCACGCCGCTCTGGAGGAGGCCGCCGCCGCCGCAGGTCTTCATGGCGATGACGCCGATGTTCTTCTCGAGGGCCTTGGGGATGACGGCTTTCTGGAAGCTTCGGTAATGGGCGTCGAAGATGTTGAGCGGCATCTGGACCGAGTCCCATTCGAAGCCGCGGTCGATCATCGCCTCGTGGACCGAAGGCAGGTTGTGTCCGGTGAATCCGATGTAACGGATGAGGCCGCGATCGCGCGCGTCGAGGGCAAACTCGATGGCTCCCTCGCCGTAGATGCGCTCGGGCTCTTCGGGATGGTTGCACTCGTGGAACTGCCAGAGATCGATGACATCGAGGTCCAGGCGACGCAGGCTTTCCTCGAGCTGGACGCGGGCGGTCTCGCGGTCCCGGGCTCGGGTCTTGGTCATGAGGAAGGCCTTTTCGCGGTAGCCGTCCTTCAGCGCGGCGCCCATGTACTCTTCGCTGCGGCCGTCGTGGTAGGCCCAGGCGTTGTCGAGGAAATTCACGCCTTCGTCGATGGCGGTGCGGATGATGCGCACGGCGTCCTCGCGCGAACCCCGGCCGATATGCGCTCCCCCCACGCCGAGGAGAGAGACCTTTTCGCCGGTGCGGCCGAGGACGCGGTAAGGCATGCCGTTGCGCGTCTCCACGGGTTCGGGCGGTTTCGGCAGCGCGACGGCCACCGCCGCCGCTGCCGAACAGCGCAGAAAGTCGCGGCGTCCTATGAACATTGTGAATAGTCTCCGGTACCGGTTCGGCGTACTCCATTAACAATACTCCAACCCCGGGCCCGGCGCAACTGCGCCGTCGTCATGGGATTCGGACGACCCGGTGCTCGGCCTTGGACGACCGCGCTTACCGGCTCACGAGGAGCTTGCCGAACTCGGTCCAGCCGATGTAGAGGCTCAGGCCGATGGCGTAGAGGTCGAGCAGGACGACGAGGACGCCCTTGGGCCGGCGCAGGGTCCAGCGGAAGTACCCCATGTCGGAGCGGGTAATGCGGTAGAGCATCACGAGACCGATGACCGGGAAGACCACGACCAGAAAAGCGGCGAAGATGATGATCTGGTACATGGGGTTGATGCGGAGCACCAGGAGGAGGGACGACGGGATGAAGAACAGGACCAGGCAGAGCCGCATGGGCTTCGAGTCGAGCTTGATGGGCAGGTTGAAGATGTCGAGGAGGGCATAGCACCCGCAGAGCCACCAGCCGACGCCGGAGGTCCAGGCGGCGAGGAAGAGCCCCACGAGGAAGAGGGCGGTGCTGGCGGGTCCGGCCAGGGGCTCGAGCAGCATGGAGAGGTCGGTGTAGTTGCGGGGGAGGATGCCGAAGGGTCGGGCCACGGCGCCGGCGGCGGCCATGAGGGGCAGGGCCACCACGCCCGCCGCCACGATGCCCCAGCCGTAGTCCAGCCGGGCTCGGTGGAGGATGTCGACCTTCGACTGGAGGCGGGAGGAGAACCAGCCGCGCTCGACCATGGTATAGGGGTAGATGAGGATGAGCCAGGCGTTGATCATGCTGCCCGCGTTCGACTTGAACAGGGGTACCCAGCCTTCGCCGGGAGCGTTGGGCACCAGTCCGGCGAGGGCCTCGCGCAGGTTGAACCCCACCATGAGGGCGGAGCCGAAGAGGCAGATCAGCAGGGCGATGAGACCGAAGACGAAGACCCGTTCGAGGCGCGCGTAGGCCCCGGTCAACAGGAAGATCAAGCCCGCCAGGGCCGCCAGCGCCCCGCCCGCCTCGACGGGCAGCTCGGGGAAGAACCCCGTCACCACCATGGCGCAGGCGTTCCACTGGCTGTAGGAGCCGAAGAGGGAGCAGACGACCACGGCGGCGAACATGTAGAGGGTGAAGACGGGGTGGACGTCCTTGAACATGGACATGGGAGTCTTGCCGAAGCGCAGGAAGTAGCGCACCGACATGTCGATGAGGGCCCAGGCGGCGATGCCGAGAACGAAATAGGTCCACCACAGGGAGAATCCGAACTGGGCGCCCATGCTGGTGGCGATGCTGACGTCGCCCGTGCCGATGTAGAAGGCGGCGATGAGGGATCCGGCCCCCGCCATCGCCGCGGCACGCCATCCCAGCCGGGCGGGGCGCAACGACCAGGGTTCGGCCTCGCGCGTCGCCGATTCGACCGGTGCTACGGGCGCGTCCATGACGCCTCCTCTCCCCCGTCGCGCACCGCTTCGCCCGGCACGAGCCACGCCCGGGGCGGACTCAGTCGGCGCAGGACAACGGCGAAAACCAGGCACCAGGCGAGGGCCAGGCCCGCGGGCAAGAAGACGGCCCACCGGCCGGGGCTCACCACGGCGCCGCGGATCGTGCGGAGGGGATAGGCCACCCGGGCTTCTCCCTCCGGCGCGGACACCGCGACCTCGAGGGGATAGACCTGGCGCGGAGCCGTGCTCAACGGACGCAGATTGACGAAGGCCCGGCGGACGGTCTCCCCGGGATCGACCGAGACTGTCTGCTCCTTCTCGCCGTCGAACTGGAAGTCGCCTTCTTTCCCCGGCGGCAGGACCAGGGCGAGGGAGACGGTCTTGGGAAGGGAGCCGCGATTCTGGAGCACCACCAGGATGTTCACGTCCCGGTCCTGCCAGGTCCAGTCGGGGGCGTAGACGGTGTAGCGCAGATCGCCGAGGGTGTCGCGGCCCGTCAGTCCGTAGGCGTTGACGGCGCTCAGCGTTGCCGCCAGCAGCGCCGCGACGCCCATCGTCGCACCCGCCCGTGTCGTCATGGATGGCACCCTCGTTCCCGACCCAAGGTGCGCGTACGGTAACAGATGGACGGCCTTCGCGTCACGCGGCTCGGACCTCGGATCGGCGGGAAGCGGCATCGAAGCCTGCCGCTTGTCTTTCGTTCCGGAGTCCTGCCATATTCGAGATTGCTTGCCGCGATCGGGGCGAAAAACGGGAGAACCGGCGCGGCGTTGTGAAGATGCGCAAGGGAGTCTCGGGAGACATCCGTACGGGGGCGATTCCGACGCAGCGGAGTCTCGCCTCGGGGAATACGTTGGAGGAGGTGTCTGCAATGACGGGGGATTGGGGTCGAATCCGGTGGACGTGGATCGCGGTGGGGCTGATGATCCTGGCGGCGCCGACGACGGCGGACGAGTCGATTCGATTCGAGCTTCCGGCGGCGGAGGAATGGGAGGCCTCGCCGACGTGGCTGGGGAATCCCGCGGCCCACTACGGCGCCGGGGACACAACGGGCGGGGTCCGCTTCGAGGTGTCCGATCCTTTCCTGGGCATGAAGTGGGCTCACCGATTGGAGCAGCGGCTGGAGGTGCCGGAAGGGGCGCGGCTGGTGTTCCGGTACCGGGCCCGCGCGGTGGCGCCCACGCCCGAGTACTTCGTCCACGTCCACGGGCGCAAAGGGCAGCGGGAACGGGAGGTGACGGCTCCCCTGGGCCAGGTGGTGGCGGACGGCCGGGACCGGTCGGTCGTGGTGGAGGCCGGGGGGCTCGAGGTGGACATGGTGGCCCTCCACGTGCAGGCGGGGGCGACCGAGGCCTCGGTGGAGTTGCGGGAGATCCGTGTGGTCGAGGGGCCGGTGTCGGTGGCGGAAGGAGCCCCGCCCGTGGCGCTGCCGCTGGACGACTGGCCGAAGGATCACCGGTCGGTTTCCGTCTCCGGCGACCTCGCGTTGCGGGAATGGTATGAGCGGGCGGGATATATGGAGAACCCGGTGCCGTCCGGGGCGGTGATCGCCGACGGGCTTCCGTTCCGGGTGGCCGAGACGGACCGGGCCTTGCGGGCGACGCCGATGGAGGAAGACGGCGAAGTGGTCGTCGACCTCGGCGGCGTCTCGGGGACGGTGCTGCTGCTGATGGCGGCCGAGTTTGAAGGGGAAGAGATGGCGCGGCTCGGGAGCGGGAAGGTCTCGAGCATCCGAGAGCCCCACCGGTTCGTGGTCGCCCTGCGGTACGCCGACGGCGTGACGGACCTCGTCTTTCCGGAGCACGCGATAACCGGGGAACGGGTGATACACGGCGGCATGGCGGCTTATCGGGTGCGTCCGCCCCGGCCGGAGCCCCTCGAGAGCCTGGCCCTGGTGGACCGGTTCGTGCAGGGCCGGTTCCTGCTGGCGGCCGTCACGCTGGCGCCCTATGCGGCCGAGCCCGAGCAATCCGAATCCCGCCCGGAGCGGCCACTTCGGACGGCGGAGGCCCTGCCCGAGGGAGCCATCGCGGGCGAAGGCACGGCCCTGGTGGTGAAGGACGGGGCGGCGACGGCGCTGGTGAATCGTCGCACCTCGACGCAGTGGCTCGAGACCGCCTCGCCGCTCTACGACCTGAACGAAGCGGAAGGCGTCGCCGGAGAGTTGAAGGCGGCGCCGACGGCGGACGGCGCGGTGGCCCTTACCCTGACCCTCACCAACACGAGCGACGGGCCGGTTCGCGTGGGGCCGAGCTTTCCGGTGCTGCGGGGGCTTTCTCCGGGCGGCGACCCGCAGGACCTCGGCATTTGCTACCCCGCCCTGCGCGGCGTCGTGGGGCGCATCGAGCGGCTCCATCGGAGCGAACCCTACAGCGGCCGGTTTCCGCTCCAGTTCATCGACGTGTGGC
>CAYVOE010000117.1:0-2019 GCA_964452795.1 uncultured Nitrospiraceae bacterium | reverse complement strand
CGGCGTCTACGTGATGACGCAGGACGTATCCAATTCGTCCAAGACCTATCGGTTGCAGAAGGAGGACGGCGTGGACATCGCCGTCGAGCACGGGGCCCGCGTCCTGGAGCCCGGCGAACGCTGGACCCTGCCGACGGCGGTGGTGGGCGCGCACGAGGGAGACTGGCACGCGGGGTTCGAGGCCTACCGCGAATGGACCCGAACCTGGTACACGCCCCAGGTGCCGCGCCAGGCCTGGTTCCAGGAGGTGTTCAACCTCCGGCAACTGATCCTCTTCGTTTTCCCGCCGTGCCTGCGCGACGCCTTCGATCCCGAAACCAAGACCTATGCCATCGAGCAGGTGATCGAGGAGGACGCGGCGGAGCTGGGCGGGGCGGACTACGTCCATTTCTTCGACTGGTGCCAGGGCGGCGCTCCCCTGGGCGATTACGAGCCGTGGGAGTTCCTGGGCGGAGCGGACACGTTCCGGGAGGAGGTGCGGAAGCTCCAGGACCGGGACATCCCCGTGGGGCTGTATTTGCAGGGGCTGTACATCAGCCGCGAAAGCCGGCTCGCGAAAAGCGGTCGCGGGGAGGACTGGACCATCCGCCTCAGCGACGGGCGCCCATACAGCTTCTTCGGCGATCTCGCGAGCATGTGTTCTTCGGTGCGGGAGTGGCAGGATTACCTCATCGGCAAGTGCGTGGAGGCCGTCGAGACGGCCCGGCCGAACGGCCTGTACCTCGATTCGCTGGGCTTTTCCGACGTGGCGTGCTACGGCACGGACCACGGCCACGCGGTGCCGGCGTCGACGGTCGCGGGCGAGGCGGAGCTGACGCGGCGCGTGCGGGAGGCCCTGCCGGACGAGGTGGTGCTCTACACGGAAGAGGCGGGCACGGATGCGACGACCCAGTACAAGGACGGGGCCTTCACCTACGCCATCCACTACAACCGGGAAGCCCTCAATCCGTCGTTCGTGAACCTGGCGCGCTTCGCCCTTCCGTCGTTCAAGACCTTCGAGATCCTGGTCTGCGACATGCCGGTGAAGGACGACGTGGCGGGCATCCTGCACATCTTCTTCAACGGCGAGGGGACCTGGATCGAAGGTCACCCGCCCGTGTGGATCCATCCGAAGGCCTGCGCGGCCCTGAAGAAGACGCACGGGATCCTGCGGGCCCACCGCGAGGCCTTCCGCAGCGAGAATCCCGAGCCGCTCGTGGCCACGGGCGACCCGGACGTGTACGCCAACCGCTTCCCCGGCTCGGACGAGACGGTGTGGACGCTGTACAACGCGGCCTATGAAACCCGGCGCGGCGAGCTGCTGTCGGTGGCCCATGTCCCCGGGGCCACGTACTACGATGCGTGGAACGACCGGCCTCTTGAGCCGCGGATCGCCGACGGCCGGGCCCATCTGACCGTCGAGATCGGGCCCCACGATGTGGGCTGCGTGGTGCAGACCGGCGCGCCGCGGTAGGCCGGGGTCTATTTCACGGGAGTCACCGGGCGTCCGACGCTGAAATAGGTGAAGCCCTGCTCGGCGAGGACGCGGGGCGTGTAGAGGTTGCGGCCGTCGAAGATGACCCGTTCGCGCATGAGCTCGGCCATGCGGTCGTACTCGGGCCGGCGGAACTCGTTCCACTCGGTGGCGATGATGAGCCCGTCGGCCCCTTCGAGGGCGGCGTAGCTCTTGGGGGCCACGACGATGCGGTCTCCGTAGAGGCCGCGCAGCTTGGGGCCCGCCACGGGGTCGTAGACGGTGACGGCGGCGCCGCTCTCGAGGAGGCGGTCCACGATGCGGAGGGCCGGGGCGCCGCGGAGATCGTCGGTGCGGGGCTTGAAGGTGGCGCCCCACAGGGCGAGGCGCTTCTCGGGCAGGGCCTCTCCGTAGTAGTCGAGCACGCGCCCGATGAACCGGTCGAGCTGGCGCTCGTTGACGGCGGCGACGGCGCGGAGCAGGTCGGCGGGCAGGCCCGCTTCTTCGGCGAGGCGGGCGGCGGCGTCCACGTCTTTGGGCAGACAGGAACCACCGAAGCCGAGGCC
>CAYVOE010000116.1:11747-12109 GCA_964452795.1 uncultured Nitrospiraceae bacterium | reverse complement strand
TGCACCCGCATGTCGGGACGCCGGGCCATGTTGTCGCGCAGGTAGTCGAACCCGTACTCGCTGTTGGTGCCGTAGGTGATGTCGGAACGGTAGGCGACGTGCTTTTCCGCGAGCGACATGTCGTGCTGGATAAGCCCGACGGTGAGCCCCAGGAACTCGTAGATGGGGCCCATCCACTCCCGGTCGCGCCGGGCGAGGTAGTCGTTCACCGTCACCACGTGCACCCCGCGCCCGGTCAGGGCGTTGAGATACACGGGCATCACGGCCACCAGGGTCTTGCCTTCACCGGTCACCATTTCGGCGATGCTGCCCTGATGCAGCACGATGCCGCCGAGGATCTGGACGTCGAAGGGCCGCAGGCC
>CAYVOE010000116.1:10251-11737 GCA_964452795.1 uncultured Nitrospiraceae bacterium | reverse complement strand
GCCCTTTTGCCGCCGGTGGCGGCGTCGTTTGGGGCGGTCTAGGGGCCGCCGCCCCACGACCCGCTTGGCGGCTTCGCGCACCACGGCGAAGGCCTCGGGCAGGATGTCGTCCAGGGTCTCGCCCTGTCCCAGGCGCTGCTTGAACAGACCGGTCTGGGCCCGCAGTTCCGCGTCCGACATGGCGAGGTATCGGGCTTCGTAAGAAAGGACGGTGTGCACCAGGGGCTGGAGCCGCTTCACGGTGCGGTCGCTGTTGGTGCCGAAAAGCGTCTTGAGAATCGTATTTAGCACTTGAGGCTGGCCTCCCTAAGCCAGACATGATAACATCTTCGCGCCGGTTTTCGCCGGGAAGCCGCGGACAATCCGCAAGACCCGCCCCCGGTCGGCTCCCTTCCCGGGCACGGAGGCGGGGGCGAATCGGCCCGCGCCCGGCAGGACGGGCAAACCGGAACATCCATAGTAACAGAGGGCAATCGGGCGAACAATGAGGCTTTCGTGTTAGCGGTCTACCTGCTCACCCTGGGCGTCTCCGCGGGCATGGCCGGGTTGTATGCCCATCGCGTACTGGCGGAGCACGGGTTTGCGCCGACCTTCGGCGTGGGGCTCTGGCTGGCCCTCGGAGCGGCCTTCACCTACGCCGCGTTTCAACTGATCTACATGCTCCTGATCCAAATGTACAAGCCCACGCGGGACAGGGCGTTCTACCTCCTCGAGAACCTGTCCCACGGCGCGGCGTTGCTCCTGGCCCCCTACATCTTCCGCATGGGCGTGAGCCTGCCTCACGACCTGCTCGAGCGGGCCGAACCGCTGGTGTGGGCGGCGGCCTTCGCCGGTCTCCACCTGGCATTCAAATTCATGTCGTTCTACGCCGCCGTGCGCGGGGTCCCGGCCCGTCGCCTGCCCGCGCTGGCCTGGGGCGCGGCCGCCCTGATCTGCGGCGCCGTCGGCCTGGCCGGCCTCGCCCGCGGCGCTTCCCTCCTCGAGGACCGGCGCCCTACGGTAACCGAAGTCCCGGCGCCTCGGCGCGTCGGCGACCAATATGCCCTGAGCCGCGCCATATCCGAAGGCGCCGTGGCCGAATACGACATCTCATCGGCGGCGGCCGACCGGGCGCTCACGCTCCTGTGGGCTCCCGAACCCGACGACGGCGCGGAAAACGCCGTCCGGGTCGCCCACGTCACCTGCATCGTCTCCGGGAGCGAGACCCGCCGCAGCAGCCACACCGTCGAGTTGCGGCCCGACCGCTGGGCGATTCTGCGCCTGACCGAGACCGATATTCCCGCCGAAGCCCGCACCTGCCGCATCCTGTGGAACGCCAAGTCCGCCCCGGCCTGGCAGCGCTTGTCGGGGATCACGCCCGTGGTTACGTCGGCCCGCCGACTGCTCGTGGCGGGTCCGATTCCGGCCGAGCCCCGTAAGGAAAACACCGCGCTGAACCTCGTTATTCTGGTGCTCGACGGCGTAACCGCCCATCGGGCTTTCGCTT
>CAYVOE010000116.1:0-10241 GCA_964452795.1 uncultured Nitrospiraceae bacterium | reverse complement strand
CCACGGGCCAGCCGCTTCCTTCGCTGGATCGTCTGGCCGCGGCGGGCACGAACTTTACCAACGCCTACACCCCGGCCCCGGATTCCGCGGCGGCCGCCATGTCGCTCCTTTCCGGACTGCCGCCGCTGCGGCACGGCTACCTCGGAATGCGACAGGGTCCCCTTCCGCGGGATTGCCGGACCCTTCCCGAGCGCCTGCAGGACCGCGGCTACCTGACCGCCGCATTCACCGAGGGCGATGCGGACGATTTCGGCGAATTCGCATATCGGTCGGAATTTGATCGGGGGTTCGACCTCTACGACACGGGGGCCTACACCCGCGACGCCGCCCAGGCCATTCACATTGCCGACGCCGAACCGGGCGCGGCCCGCGACACCTTCGCCCGCGCCCTCGAATGGATGCGCGAGAACCGCGAGACCAAGCACCTGGTGTTCGTCCGGGTGAGGGACCTCCTTTCCGCGGCCGGCACCGTTGCGCCTCAGCCGGAGGGTGCGGCCCGCCCCGCAGCCCCGAACCCCGACAGGCCCCTGGCCGCGTTCATCAAGGCCGTGCGGGCCGACGCCAACACGGGGCTGCTCGTCACCGCGTCGAGCGGGGCCCGATGGGACGACGACGCGTCCCCGGCCGAGCGCCTCACCGAACCGGCGCTCCGGGTCCCGCTGATCCTGTGCGGGCCCTACATCCGGGTCCAGAAGCGCGACCGCATCGTCTCCCTCGACGAAGTGACGCAGATGCTCTTGAAGCTCACGGGAGGAGAAGCGCCCTTCCCGGACCTCGCCGAAGAGGCCGGCGACAAGCCCTCGGCCGTGCTGGGCGACGCCGTGTCCGTGTGGGGCGACCCGCTGGCCCTGTCCTTGCGCGCCGACAAGTGGCGCCTCACCTGGCAGACGGACCGGCCCGCCTTCTCCTCCGCGTCCGGCCCCGTGGGGGGGAGGATGGCGCTGTACGACGTCGAGGCCCTGCGCCGGGGCCAGGCTCCGTCCGACCTGTCCTCGCGTTTCAAGACCCAGGCCGGCCGCCTCCGCGAACGGCTCGAGGCGTACCTTCAGAAGGTCGAAGAGTCGTCTCCGACGACGGAGATCGACTGAGCTTCGACCCGCCACGGACGACCGATGGACCTTTCCCGAGACGGGCGGGCGGTGCTATGCTCTGGCCCGGCCGATGAGAGACCAACCGCAGGGGAGCCAACATGAACAGTCTGCATCTCGTGAGCAACGCGCACCTCGATCCCGTCTGGATGTGGGAGTGGGAGGAGGGTGCCGCGGAGGCCATCTCGACTTTCCGAACGGCCGCGGACCTTTGTGAAGAGTTCGACGGCTTCGTCTTCAACCATAACGAGGCGGTCCTGTACCAGTGGATCGAGGAATACGAGCCGGAACTGTTCGAGCGCATCCGGCGGTTGGTGTCGGACGGCCGATGGCACATCATGGGCGGCTGGTTCCTTCAGCCCGACTGCAACATGCCGAGCGGCGAGTCTTTCGTGCGGCAGATCATCGAGGGACGGCGCTACTTCCAGGAGAAGTTCGGCATACGGCCCACGACGGCCATCAATTTCGACCCCTTCGGTCACAACCGGGGGCTGGTGCAGATCCTCACCAAGTCGGGCTACGACTCCTACCTCTTCTGCCGGCCGCAAAAAGACGTGCCCCTGCCGGCCGAGGACTTCACGTGGGTGGGCTTCGACGGCTCGACGGTCACGGGTCACCGCGTGTTGAGCTTCTACAACTCGGGCCTGGGCAAGGCGCGGGAGAAAGTCGAGAAGTGGATCGAGGACAACCCGGACAAGCGGGTGGGCATGGTGCTGTGGGGCGTGGGCAACCACGGAGGCGGCCCCTCGCGTCAGGACCTGCGCGCCCTGGCCGAGCTGCAGCAATCCGCCAACGGACGGCGCATTGCCCACTCGACCCCGGAGGCGTACTTCGAGGAGATCCGGTCCTCGGGCACGGAACTGCCGCGCTACGAAGGCGAAATCAACCCCTGGGGACCCGGGTGCTACACGTCTCAGATTCGGATCAAGCAGAAGCACCGGCTCCTTGAAAACATGCTCTACTCGGTCGAGAAGATGGCGTGCCACGCGGCCCTCGAGGGGCGGGTCGCGTATCCCCGCGAAGACCTCGCCGAGGCCCGGAAAGACCTGCTTTTCTCGGAATTCCACGACATCCTGCCGGGATCGTCCATCCCGCCCGTCGAGGAAGCGGGGCTGCGGCTGATGGACCACGGCCTCGAGATCCTGTCGCGGATTCGGGCGCGCACCTTCTTCGCTCTGGCCTCGGGTCAGCCCAAAGCCGCGGAAGGCCGGATTCCCATCCTCGTCTACAATCCCCACCCCTTCCCGGTGCGCGCCGCGGTCGAGTGCGAGTTCCAGCTCGCCGACGCCAACTGGGGCGACGACTTTACCCTGCCCGTCGTCTATCAGGGCGAGCAACGCCTGCCCTGCCAGAACGAAAAGGAATGGGGCAACATCAACCTCGACTGGCGCAAACACGTGGTGTTCCACGCGGAACTGGCGCCGTCGCAGATGAGCCGGTTCGACTGCCGCCTCGAGCGCGTGCCGGAGCGCCCCAAACCGGGGCGGCCGGCGGAAAACGGCCGGTTCACGGTGGCGAACGACCGGATGGAGGCGTCCGTCAGCGCCGCCACGGGCCTGCTCGAGCGGTACGCCGTCGACGGGTTCGACTACGTGAAGCCGGGCGCCTTCAAGCTGCTGGTGGTCCAGGACAATGAAGACCCCTGGGAGACGCGGTACCTGAGCTTCCGCGACGTCATCGGCGCGTTCGAGTTGATGACCGCCGAAGAGGCCACGCGCTTCGCCGCCCTCACCACCGAGACGCTCGAGCCCGTACACATCGTTGAAGACGGCGAGGTCCGCACCGTGATCGAGGCCTTCTTCCGCTACGGCGACTCCTTTGCCGTGGTTCAGTACAAGCTCCCGAAGCAGGGCGCCGAGCTCGAGATCGACCTGCGCATCCACTGGGCCGAGAAGAGCAAGATGCTCAAGCTGTCCATCCCCACAGCCTTCTCCGACGCCGCCTACTGCGGCCAGGTGGCCTTCGGGGTTCAGTATTTCCCGACCACGGGCCGGGAAGTGGTGGCCCAGAAGTGGACCGCCGCCGTCTCGGAGAGCGCCGACCGCGCCTTCACCTGCATCAACAACGGCACCCACGGCTCCGACTGCGCCGACGGCGAAATCCGGCTGAGCCTCCTGCGGGGCGCGGCGTACTCGGCCCATCCCATCGGCGAACGGCCCCTGGTGCTCCAGGATCGGTATATCCCGCGCATCGATCAGGGCGAACGGACCTTCCGGTTCTGGTTCCAGGGCGGACCGAAGAACGAGCGCCTCGAGCGGGTCGACCGCGAAGCGCTGGCCCACAACGAGGCGCCCTACGCCTTGTCCTTCTCGCCTTCCGGACAGGGGACCCCGCCTCGGCCCGGCCTGACGCTGGACGATGAGGTGGTTCAGCTTACGACGTTCAAGGCCGCGGAAGACGGCCGGGGCTACATCGTCCGCCTCTTCGAGCCCACGGGGCAGGGCCGCGGCACGATGCTGCGCGTTCCGAGCCTCGGCATTGAACACCCGGTGCGGCTGGCGCCCTTCGAGGTCAAGACGCTCCGGCTGCACGAAGGGGTCAGAGAAACGGATCTGCTGGAAGCCTGAATTGCGGGTCCTACGGGGTCGAATCGAGGGAAAACGGAAATAATCCGGACCTAAGAAATGTAAGATGAAGAAGTAGTATACTCTTGGGGACGGGAAAAGGACGACTTTAGTCCTATCGTCCGGGTCTGGTCAGATCGGCTCGGTTTTTCCCGAAATTCGCGCTTTGCGAGAAAGCAGGACCGGCAGTCCCGAATCGACGGGGCCACGCCCCGCGGGCATTGACGTTGCCGAGGGCACGCCGGGGTGTGTGGGAGGTTTTTTATGGCCTGCGTGTCCACGAGCGGCCGGGATCGGAAGGTGCTCGAGGGGGTGCCGCGAGTCAACTTCTATGCCGGCGGAGAGCGTTGTCCCGAGGACGTGCCGTTTCCGTCGTGCCTGCGGGCCGTCCTGGAGTACCTCGGCGACGACCTCGTCCATTGCAAGGAGGCCCTGCTCGCGGGACGGCGACGTCCGCGCGGCTGTTGTTACGCCTACCTCATGGGGGCGTCGGGGGCGGCTTTTCGGCTGCTGTGGAACGCGGAACGGTGGGACGGGGCCAACGTCGACCTTTCGGCGATGTCCGAGGATCCCCTGGAACCGTTTCAACGGACCTTCGAAGCCGTCGGCTACTCCCACGAGTTTCACGTGAAGGGCGCGAACGGCGCGGACGAGGCCTTCCTGCGCCGGGCCCTCGTCGAGAGCATCCGCGACCGGGGCCGGCCGGCGCTGGCCCTGGGGGTGGTCGGCCCGCCCGAGTCTTGCATCATCACGGGTTACGACGACGACGGCGAGGTGCTGCTCGGGTGGAGCTTCTTCCAGAACAACCCCGAGTACAACGGCGGCGTCGAATTCGAGCCGTCGGGGTACTTTCGCAAGCGCGACTGGTACGCCAATACCGATGCGGTCATCCTGCTGGGCGAGAAGACCGGGCGCCCGGAGCCGGAAACGGTGCTCCGATCGGCCGTGGAGCGTGCGCTCCGCATGCTCGAGACGCCCCGGGTAGGCCCCCGGTACTGCGGACTGGCGGCGTACGATGCGTGGGCGGATTTCATCCGGCGCGACGGCGAGTTCCCGGCCGGGGACATGGCGGTGCTCCGGGAGCGCTACGTGGCCCACAACGATGCGGTGGGCGCCGTGGCCGAGGGGCGCTGGTACGCCTCGCGCTTCCTCCAGGACATGGCGAGTGAAGTGCCGTGGGCCACGGCCGGGCTGTTGAAGGCGGCGGCGTGTTACGAGGCCGAGCACGACCTGATGTGGAAGCTCTGGGGGCTTCTGGGCGGCCACGGCTGGAACGACGAGTACGCCCGACGCCTTGCGGAACCCGAGGTGCGCGCCCAAAGCGCCGAGATCATAGGACAGGCACGGGCCAAGGACGCCCGGGCGGCGGAACACCTCGCCAAGACGCTTGGAATGTAGGGATTTGGTGGGACGTCGGAGCTTTCCGCGTCGCGGCGTGCTGCCTTTCGGCGGCTCCCGCGGATTTGGTTTGTGAAAGACGTCACGATATAATAACAAGAGATAGCAAGCAATTCGCCTTCGGGGCAGGGTGCAATTCCCGACCGGCGGTACAGCCCGCGAGCGCGTATGCGCAGACCCGGTGAGATTCCGGGGCCGACGGTAAAGTCCGGATGGGAGAAGGCGTGACGTGACAACTGCGCCCCGAAGGCCGTGTGCCTGCCGGGGCGTTTTTCATGAGCAGCGACGTTGAATTCATGCGCCGGGCCTTGGAGCTGGCGGAGCGCGGACGGGGCCGGACCAGCCCCAACCCCATGGTCGGATGCGTGATCGTGCGGGACGGGCGGATCGTCGGGGAAGGCTACCACGCCCGAGCCGGCGAACCCCACGCGGAGGTCAACGCGATCCGCGATGCCGGCGGCGACGTGGCCGGTTCCACCGTCTATGTGAACCTCGAGCCCTGCTGCCATCAGGGGCGCACGCCCCCCTGCCTCGACGCCCTTCTGGCGAAGAAGCCCCGGCGGGTGGTGGTGGCCATGCACGACCCGAACCCCAAGGTGTCGGGCGAGAGCATCTTCCGCCTGCGAAACGCCGGAGTCGAAGTGGAGGTGGGCGTGCTCGAGGCCGAGGCCCGGCAACTGAACGAGGCCTTTATCAAGTACATCACCACCAAGACGCCTTTCGTCATCGCCAAGTGCGCCATGACCCTCGACGGCAAGATCGCGACCCGCACGGGTGACTCGAAATGGGTCACCGACGAGGAGGCCCGGGCCATGGTGCACGGGCTGCGCAACGAGGTGGACGCCATCCTGGTGGGCAGTCGAACGGTGGTGATGGACGATCCCAGCCTGACGACGCGCCTCGACAGGGGCAAGATCAAGGATCCCATCCGCGTGATCCTGGACGGCAACGAGTACCTGACGCCCAACGCCAAGGTGTTCCAGGTGGACAGCGATGCGCCCACGTGGGTGGTCCTTCCGGAGGACCGGCAGTTCGCCGGGGCCACGGAGGTCATCAAGATCCCGCGGCGCCGGG
The DNA here is from genome assembly GCA_964452795.1 of uncultured Nitrospiraceae bacterium. GTDB lineage: Bacteria > Hydrogenedentota > Hydrogenedentia > Hydrogenedentales > SLHB01 > CAYVOE01. The sequence goes on along the minus strand of CAYVOE010000116.1, from coordinate 4,117 downwards.
ACGGGTGCATCGACATGATCGACCTGATGTACGAACTGGGCCGGCGCGAGGTGATGACGGTGCTCATCGAAGGGGGCGGCACCACCCACGCCACGGCCTTTGAGGCGGGCGTGGTGGACAAGGTGATGTTCTTCGTGGCGCCCAAGATCGTCGGCGGCCGCGACGCCGTCACGGCGGTGGAGGGCGACGGCGTCGAGCGCCTGGCGGACGCCATCGAGCTCGAGCGGATGACCGCCCGCCCCGTGGGCCCCGACATTCTCATCGAGGCCTACGTGAAGAAGGAAATTTAGGTGTTTACAGGGATTATCGAGGAGGTGGGCACCGTGACCCGGCGCGCGGGCGACACCCTGGTCATCCGCGCGAAGACGGTGCTCGAGGACGTGCGCGACGGCGACAGCATCGCGGTGGACGGCGTGTGCCTCACCGTGGCCGAGCACGGCGAAGGCCGGTTCACGGCGCGGGTGTCGCCGGAGACCTACCAACGCACGACCCTGGGCCGGCTGCGCGAGGGAAGCGCGGTGAACCTCGAACGGGCCCTGGCCCTGGGCGACCGCCTGGGCGGCCACCTGGTTCAGGGTCACGTGGACGGCGTCGGAAAGATCCGCTCGATCCAACCCCAGGGCGAGTTTTCGTTGTGGCGGTTCCAGGCGCCGGCCGAAGTGGCCCGTTACCTCGTCCCCAAGGGATCGGTCGCCGTCGACGGCATCAGCCTGACCGTGGTGGACCCGGCGGGCGACACCTTTGCCGTGGCATTGATCCCCGCCACCCTCGAGAAGACCACCCTGGGAAGCAAGGGACCCGGAGACCCGGTGAACATGGAAGCCGACGTCTTCGGGAAGCACATATACCACTATTTGAAAGGCCTGTCGTCCGCCGGCGAGCTGACCCTGGACACGCTCGCCCGGCACGGCTTCGCCTAGGAGCAATTGCGCCATGTTTGCGCCCATACCCGAGATCATAGAGGAGTTGCGGGCCGGTCGGATGATCATCCTGGTCGACGACGAAGACCGGGAAAACGAAGGCGATCTGGTGATCGCGGCCGAGAAAGTGACGCCGGAGGCCATCGCGTTCATGGCCTTTCACGGCGGCGGCCTGATCTGCCTCGCCCTCACGCCCGAACGCATCCAGCAGTTGCAGCTTCCTCCCATGACGGCGGAGAACACCTCGCCGTTCAACACGGCGTTTCACGAGTCCATCGAGGCGGCCCGAGGCATCTCGACAGGGATCAGCGCCTACGACCGGGCCCACACCATCCGCGTGGCCATCGATCCGTCGAGCGGTCCCCGCGACCTGGTGCGGCCGGGGCACATCTTTCCGCTCCGGGCGCGCGAGGGCGGCGTGCTGGTTCGGGCAGGACAGACCGAGGGTTCGGTGGACCTGGCGCGGCTGGCGGGGCTCAATCCGTCGGCGGTGATCTGCGAGGTGATGAATCCCGACGGGACCATGGCTCGGGTGCCCCAGCTCATCGAGTTCGCCAAGAAGCACAACCTGAAGATCTGCTCCATTGAGAGCCTCATCCAGTACCGGCGCCACAACGAGAAGCTGGTGAAGCGGGCCGCCGAGACCGACCTTCCCACGGAACACGGCGTGTTCCACCTTGTGGTCTACGAGACGCAGATCGACGATTACCACCACCTGGCCCTGGTGCGGGGCGAGGTGGCCGGCAAGGACGACGTCCTGGTGCGGGTTCACTCGGAGTGTCTCACGGGCGACGTCTTCCATTCCCAGCGCTGCGATTGCGGGGTGCAACTGCACGAGGCCCTGCGGCTGATCGCGGAGGAGGACCGCGGCGTTCTGGTGTACATGCGCCAGGAAGGGCGCGGCATCGGGCTGGTGAACAAGATCCGCGCCTACCAGCTCCAGGACCAGGGCATGGACACGGTGGAGGCCAACGTGCATCTGGGGTTCGACCCCGATCCGCGGGAATACGGCGTGGGGGCCCAGATCCTGGCGGATCTCGGCGTGCGCCGGATCCGGCTGATCACCAACAACCCCGTGAAACGAGCCGGGCTCGAGGGGTACGGCCTCGAGATCACGGGGCGGGTGCCCCTGGTCGTCGGTCGCAACAGCAACAACGAACGGTACATGAGGACCAAGGCCGAGAAGCTGGGGCATTTGCTGACGTAAATCGGCATTTCAGGACGACACCGCAGGGATAGGGGCAAAGGGACGAATATGCCAAAGGTAATCGAAGGCAATCTGGTCAGTTCAGGCAAGAAGTACGGGATCGCGGTGTCGCGGTTCAACGCGTTCATTTCGGGGAAGCTGCTCGAGGGGGCGCTGGACGCGCTGCGCCGCCACGGCGTGCAGGACGACGAAATCACCGTGGCATGGGCGCCGGGAGCCTTCGAGATCCCGCTGGTGGTCAAGCGCATGGCGGAATCGGGCCGGTACGACGCGGTCATCGCGTTGGGAGCGGTGATCCGCGGCAGCACCCCCCACTTCGATTACGTGGCCAACGAGGTGGCCAAGGGCGTGGGGCAGGTCAACCTGGCCACGGGGGTTCCGGTCTTGTTTGGCGTGCTCACGACGGATACTATTGAGCAGGCCGTTGAGCGCGCCGGCACCAAGGCCGGCAACAAGGGCGCCGACGCCGCCGTGGCCGCTATCGAGATGGTTAACCTCCTGGAGCAGTTGTGAGCACCCAGAGTCCCCAAATGCGCCGCCTCGCCCGGGAGAGGGCTGTCCAGTTCCTGTTCGGGCTGGACTTCACGCGCTACGACTGGGAGGCGGCCATAGCCGACTTCTGGGCCACTCACCCCGTGCGTCCCGGCGTGCGCCAGTACGCCGACGGCCTCATCGCGGGCGTCATGAAGCACCAGGGGAGCCTCGACCCGGACATCCAGGGCGCCATCCAGAACTGGTCGCCGGAACGGGTGGGCCGCCTCGAGCGGAACATCCTGCGGATCGCCCTGTACGAGATGCGCCACGGCCGCATTCCTTCCAATGTGGCCATCAGCGAGGCGATCGAGATCGCCAAGCGCTATGGGGCCGACGAGACGCCGCGGTTCATCAACGGCGTCCTCGACCGGCTCAAAGGAGACTAGCCTCGCAGACCCCCTACGTCGATCTTCACCTGCACACCAACCATTCCGACGGCACGGACAGCCCCGCGCGCGTGGTCGAGCGGGCGGCGGAACTCGGCATCGCCGCCCTGGCCATCGCGGACCACGACACGGTCTCGGGCGTCGAGGAAGCGCGGGAAGCCGCCGCCGCGCACGGCATCGAGTTCCTGCCCGCCACGGAAGTCAGCTCGAGCTTCAACAACATGGAGGTGCACGTGGTGGGCCTGGGCGTGGATCCCCAGGCGGAGGTCCTTCAGGATGCCCTCGAGCGCCAGCGGCAGGGCCGGCTGCACCGGGCGGACCGCATCATCGAAAAGCTGCACGTCCTCGGAGTGCCGGTGTGCCCGGAACGCATCGCGGCGCGCACGGCCAACGGCTGTATCGGGCGGATGCACATCGCCCAGGAGATCCACGAGCTCGGGTTCGCGACGACGGTGCAGGACGCCTTCGACAAGTACATTGGCAAAGGCCAGAAGGCCTTCGTTCGCAAGCCCGCCATGTCGTGCGAGAGCGCCATCCGCCTGATCCGCGAGGCGGGCGGGGTGGCCATCCTCGCTCATCCCGGCATCGGCACCGTGTACCGGGCCCTCGACCGGGTCCTTCGCCTGCCTTTCGACGGCATCGAGGCCTACCACTGCAAGCACTCGCCGGGGCAGGTGGAACAGTTCACGCAACTCGCGCGGGAACGGGGCTACCTGATCTCCGGCGGCTCCGATTGCCACGGCCAGGCCAAACGCAAGCCCGAAATGGGCAACGTACGCGTCCCCTACGACTACTTCGCCCGCCTGCGCGACGCCCTCGCCGCCCGCTGCGGCGGGCGTTCCGAGACGCGGCCCGTCAGTGAGGGGCGGCCCTGAGCCCTCGCCGCCCGCTGCGCCGACGTAACCGACAACGGGACCGTCGCGGATGTGCCCTGCGCCCGAGAAAATTCCTCGAAGGGGATATATAGCTTAGCCCAGGGTCAGCGAGCGTAAGCGAGCGCCACCCCGGGATCAGAACCATCACCCCCGTCTTTTTCACGAAGGGGATACATACGCAGCGCTTCGGGCCAG
>CAYVOE010000115.1:0-12242 GCA_964452795.1 uncultured Nitrospiraceae bacterium | reverse complement strand
GAGGGTCAGCTCGGTCTCGATGCCGTTGAGCCGTGCCTTGGGACGGCCGCCTTCGAGGCCGTCGAACCCCAGGGGGTAAGAGCGACCCGACTGGAGCCGGCGCCGCTTTTCTTCGGGCAGATCCTCGAGGGCTGCCCGGATGATGACGGTGTCGTGGGACGTCTGGACCCGGGCGGGGCACATCTCGTCTTCGAGGACTACCGGGACTTCAGACGCCGCCTCCATCTCCCGGAGCATCTCGGGCTCGAAGGTCGACGCGGGCAGCTCGAACACCGCCCAGGGTCGGACCTCGACGGCTCTCGGCCGCAGCTCGACCGCGTCCCAATCGGCGAGGAGGAGCGTCACAACGTCGCCGGGTTGGGCCGTAGGCGCCCGAGCGTCGTTGAGGGTGAACTGAAAACGGGCCCGCTCGAGGTCGGCGACGCCCACCAGGGGCGATCCGGCGGCGACGGGTTCGCCCGGGGCGGGGTCCGCGCCTTCCGGCCGCACCACCCAGCCGCCGTGGGGCGCCTCGACCCCGCGTTCGTCGATGCCGGCGGCCTGGACCGCGATGGCCCGCTCGAGATCGGCTCGGGCCCCGGGGGAAAGGGTCCCCGGTCCGGCGTCCACGGCCAGGGCCTCGAGCCCTTCCTGAAGCTGGCCCAGGTAGTGGGCCCGACGTACCTGCTCGGGCGTGTCGATGAGGCGAACCAGCGGCGCGCCCGCTTCCACGGGACGACCCGGCTCGACCTCAAAACTCCGGACCAGGGCCGGCCCTTCGGCGGTGATCCACGTGACCCGTGCAGACGCCGTGCCGGAGCCGCTGACCATGATGGTGGTCTCGATGACGACGGTGGCGGCGGCCGCGGCCAGCACCCCCAGGCCGATGACGTATCCCACGGCCGTAACGATCTGGGGGGTCCGCCGGTACACCCATCCGGAAAATCCGCTACGCTTCGCCGACATGTTCGCCAATCCTTTCCTGCACGGGCTTCGGAATCGCCGAAACGGTCGACGAGCCCATCGAACCGTCCTGAGCCCGGACCATGCGGTAGAAGGCGCCCCGCCGCGCCATCAACTCGTCGTAGGAGCCCTCCTCGACGATGGAGCCCTTTTCAAGGACGTAAAATCGGTCCACCCCCCGCAACGCCGCCGGGCTGTGCGTAAAAAAGATGTACGTCGCCTTCCGCGGACCCGAGAGGAGGCGGTCGGCGACGCGGGACGCCGATTCGACGTCGAGGGACACAAAAGGCTCGTCGAAAAGGAGGATGTCCGGGTCGCGGACCAGGGCGCGGGCGATGGTGAGCCGCTGCTTTTGGCCGCCCGACAGGTCGCCCCCCTCCCCCATCGCCGTGTCCAGCCCCTGGGGCATCTTCTCGACGAAGTCGAGGCAGTCCGCCGCTTCGAGCCCGGCCCGCAGCGCTTCCGCGACGGTCTCGGCGCAGCCGTAGGTAAGGTTCTCCCGTACCGTCCCTCCGAAGACCTGGGGGTTCTGCAGCACCACGCCCAGGCGCCGGCGGTAGGTGTCGGCCTTGAGATCGCGCAGGTCGTGGCCGTCGAGCAGGATGGCCCCTCCGTCGGGATCGCGGTAGCGCAGGAGCAATCCCAGGAGCGTGGACTTGCCGGATCCGGAGGAGCCCACGAAGGCCACCCGTTCCCCCGGCCGTATGCGGAAGTTCACCCCGTTCAAGACGCCCGTTCCGCCCTCGTAGCCGAAACGGAGGTCCCGGGCCTCGATCTCGCCCCGCAGACGCCGGGTCCGACGGGCACCGGGCCGTTCGGGCAGGTCTTCGGGCAGATCGAGCACCTCGAGGACCCGTTCGGCCGAGACCATGTCGCGGCTCAGGGTCTGGTACTGGAGGCCCACCTGGGCGAGCGCCACGAGACCGGTCATCACCAGCTCCTGCAGGGCGAACCACTGACCGAGGCTCAGGACGCCGATGATGTGCCAATAGCCCCAGACGGCGCTGGTCAGCATGCCGAAGATGATGGCGGCGCCGGCGGGGTGGACCAGGGCTTCCTGAAGCGCGTTGAATACGAACCAGCGGTAAAAGCTCCGCAGGTAATCGAAGAGACGGCGGGCGTAGCGCTGCGTTTCGTCGCCTTCCCGGGCCGCCGCCTTTACCACCAGGATATTGGAAAGGGACTGCTGGAGCTGGGCCATGACTTCCTGGCGGCGCTCGCGCATCTGGCGGTCCGTCTCGCGCCATTTGCGCGTCGCGTATCGAACCAAGAGGAAATAGGGCGGGCAGAAGACGATCATCACGATGACCGCGCGAACGTCGATGAGGGCCGTGGCCCCGGCGGCCAGCAGGCCCTGGAACATCATCGATACGGCCAGGGGCAGCGACACGCCCAGCATTTGAGAGGCGTCGTGGACGTCGATGAATCCGCGGAAGACCCGTTCTCCCACCGGCCGCGAGCTGTGAAAGCCCATGGACATGCGGAGCATGTGTTGGTAGAAGCGCTCGCCCAGCCGACGCAGGATCCGGATCTTCACGAAGTAGCGCAGGGCACTCTCGAGCAGATACAGGCCCTGGATGGACAGTCCCACGGCGAAAGCGGCCGTGACGATGAGCACCACGCCCCGGTACTCGCCGCGGGGCAGGGCCTCGTCCACCAACAGAATGGTAAGGACCGGTAAGAGGGCCCGAACGATGGCGGTCACCGCCGGCAACACCGCCAGCAGCAGAATCAGGCGCGGCCACTCGGGCAGGTAGAATGGCGCGTAGCGTCGAAGCACCCGGGCCTGTGCGCGCAGGCCCCCCGAATCCTCCGTCGCCGCGGTCCGAGGAGTCGACACGGTCACAGCGCGCCCTCCTCTTCTCCGCAGGCGGCGCCGGTGCGGTCCCGCTGGCGTCGCCACATCTCGCCGTAGATCCCGTCGAGGCGAAGGAGCTCCTCGTGGGTGCCCTGTTCCCGGACGCGGCCGTCGCGCAACACGAAGATGCGGTCCGAGTCCTGCACCGTGAGCAGGTCGTGGGAGATGTACACGGTGGTGCGGCCCCGGGTGGCGCGGTCGATGGCCGACACCACCTGACGGGCGGCGCGGGGGTCCAGCAGCGCCGTGGGCTCGTCGAGGAGCACGATGCGGGGCTGACCCGCCATGCACCGGGCCAGGGCGATGCGTTGCTGCTGGCCCAGCGACAGGCCGCCGCCTTCCGACAGGGGCGTGTCGTACTGACCGGGAAGGTTCAATACGAACTCGTCCAGCTCCGCCGCTTCCACCGCCCCGCGGAAATCGCCTTCACCCGGTTCCCGAACCCCGTAGAGGATGTTCTCCCGAACGGTCCGGTCAAAGAGGACGGGGCTCTGCAACACGATGCCGATGCGCCGGCGGTACTCGCGCAGGGGCAGGTCCCGGATATCGTGGCCGTCGATGCGGATGGACCCCTCGTCGGGCTGGTAGAGGCCCAGGATGAGGCTCATGACCGTGGACTTGCCGATGCCCGAGGGTCCCACGAAGGCCGCGCGGCTGCCCGCAGGGATCACAAAGGACACCTTGTCGAGGACGGGCTTGGCCGGATCGTAGGCGAAGGAGACGTTGTCGAACTCGATCTCGCCCCGCAGGGGTTCGGGCAGCGGCCGATGGTTCGTGCCGCGGTCGGCTTCCCGGGGCTTGTCCAATAGATGAAGCACGCGCTCCGCGGGCACCATGCGCAGCCGCATGACCTGGTAGTAGTTGATGAGGATGCCCAGGGGCACGATGGCCTGCAGGATGAGCTGGTTCATGGCCTGCCACTGGCCCAGCGACATCTCGCGGGTGACCACCCAGTACGCCGCCAGCCCCATGATGTACGCGCCGATGGTGGCGGGAATGTTCGACGGCCACACGAACACCAGGCTGACCTCGCGCATGAACCAGTAGATCATGTTGATGAGGCCGTACTCGGCGATGCGACGGCGGTAGCGCGCCTGCTCGCGCCGCCGCGCCCCGTGGGCATAGACCACGCCCACGTTCGCCAGGCTCTGCTCGAGCTGGGCCGTGAGCTTCTGGCCCTCGGCACGCTGGGCGTAGTCGACGCGGCGGTACACGTTGTAGAGCTTCTGCGCGATGGCCAGGAACAGGGGCGCGCAGAGGGCCGTCGCCAGAACGGGCCGCCAGTCCATCAGGCACAGGGCCGCCACGGTGATGACGAATTGCCAGCCGTACTGGACCGTCATGGGCAGGGCCGTGCCCAGCAGTTCCGACGTGTCGATGATGTCGGTGTCGCAGCGGTAGATCTTCTCGCCCACCGGCGTGTTGTGGTGGTAGCGCAGGTCGAAATGGAGCATGTTCTTGTAGAACCGGCGGCCGAGGCGCTCGATAACGCGCGTGCGCAAGTGGGCCCCCACCGTGTTGCGGATGAACACCAGCAGCAGCCGCTCGAGGATCATCATGAACAGGGCCGTGCCCGCGAAAATCACCAGCAGCTCGACCGACCGGCGCGGGAAGGCCACGTCGATGATCAGTTTCGAGCAGAAGGCGGGCACCAACTGGATGAGGGCTCCGGCCACGGGGAGCAGCACGAAGAGCAGCACCAGTTCCGCCTTGTACGGCCGGAGCAGCGGGAAGTAGCGGCGCACCACGTAGAAAAAGCGCCCCAGCGTAAGGGGCGCTTCGGCATGCACCGGGCGGTCTTCGGACTCGGGAGCGTTACGGGCCGGAGTCTGAGACAGCACGTCAGTCATGCATCACCTTGCGCGGAGCCCGCGTGAGCGGGTCTCTCTCACGCCGGGTCCTTCCACGGCGCTCGAAGGAGGGCGCCTTCACCGGGGGATAGTATAACCTCCGCGGCGCCGTCGCCCAAGGGACGCTCCGTGCCGTCCGCAAGCTTCAAGGTCGGCACGTCCCCGGCGGCGGAAGAATTCCGGCGCACCGTCAGGGCCGTCCGTTCGAAAGCGAGGGCGGGCGCGTCGGCCGTCTCGGGGCCCACCGCCGCCCCGAAACCCTCGAGTTCCTCCAGGCGCAGCCGATACGTTCGATCCGGATTCAGAGGTTCCCGCGTCCGGATCCAGACCTGCTGGCCGTTGCGGACGTGGCTGAGCTGGTCGCGGGCAATCACGCGGCCCTCGCCGCCGTCGCCTGCTTCCTCGAGCACCAGCGTCACCCGGGCGCCCTTCTGGAAGGGCACGTCTTCACCGTTCGTCCGAATGCGAAGGCCGACCTTGTTGAAAGGCTGCTCCGCCCGGAAGGTCCAGGTCTTCCCGTCGGAGGCTTCGATCATCCGGGCGGTCCGGTCTTCGCGCAGGGCCCGCATTTCGAAATCGAAGATATGGCCGCGGAACCCGATGTCGCTGAGGCGGACCGTCTCGAGGGTCGAGGGAACCTCGGGCGTCAACCGCAGCCCCTCGGGCTCGAAAGACGCGCCAAGGTACAGGGCGATCTGGGCGGAGCCGAGGCTGCCGTTGCCGGCAAAGATCTCGCGGAACCCTTCGATATCCGCGCGGTCCACGTAGGGTGGACCGAAGTGCCAGCGGCCCCGTCCGCCAGGGTCGTCGAAGGTGCGTCCGCCCGTGAGCCGGTCGGGAGAGGCGAAACGGGCCAGGACCTGTTCGTTGCGCTCGTGAGCGTTGTCGATGGACAGATACGCGCGACGCGCCGCCAGTGCGCGGGCCTCGTAGATCAACCGCGTCCCGCCGTTGGTGAGCACCTCGAAATAGGGCAGCTTGCCCGTGATGCCGACCCAGTCGCCGATCTCAATCGTGTTGAAGGGGGGAGAAATCTGCCAGGGGGCGTAGATGTCCTCCTGCCACGGGGCGTCCGGCTCGACCTTCCAGAATCCGCGGTCGAGCCAGCGGAAGATCTCCCAGGCCTGTTCGCGGCGCGGAATGCCGAACTGAGCCGCCTCCACGTTGTAGTAGGTGAAGCCGTAATCGTGTATGTTGCCGTCCCAGTCCTTGCACCCGTAATACCGCTGGAATTCCCGGCCGTTCTCATTCACGGTGTGCCAGTACTGGTCGTTATACGCTTCCTTTGCGGCTTCGTAGAGCGATTCGCAGCGCTCCTGCCATTCCTCGTCGCCCTGGATGGCCGCCAACTGGGCCATGGCCCGGCAGGCGGGCGGCCACCACAGACCCATGAAGGCGTCGTAACCTCCGCCCAGGCACTCGTGATACGAATTCTGCATGGTTACGCCGGGCCGGCCCGACTTCAGATCAGGCACGTTCAGTTCCGGATCGTCCGGATAATAGGACAGGTTGTTGTCCTTCACTCCCGTATATTCATAGAGATAGTTGAAAAGTGTCTTGAGGCGGTCGTAAACCGCGCCCGGTGTGGGGCCCCAGGTCGCCTCGCCGCCGTCGTAATCGGCTTCCGGATCGGTCCACCAGGCGACGACGGGACCGAAGTAGCGCTCGCCGCTCCGGGGGTCCGACAGGCGCACCTCGTAGCGGCCCGGCTCGGCCGGCGCGTCGAGTTTCACCGACACCTTCTGATCGTGCTCGCGCACCTTCACAGTAACGGTGCCGCGGGCACGCATCCGGCCCGAATCCGCCTCATACACCTCGATCACCGCCTCGGTCGTGGGTTTGTCCTCGTAGACGTCGGCGCCGTTGGTGACGGGCGATCCGAGACGGAGCGTTACCGTCTGGAACGGCTTCGTCGCGGTGAAGGTCTGGCCCAGGTAGAAGGTCTTCTCGGGCATCTTGCCGTCGATCCGCCGATCCCCCGCCGCCAGGACGTAGTCGAAGGTGGGCGCGTTGCCGCCGCACAAGGGCTGGGATTCGTCGCCGTCGGTCTCTATCCACCGGGCCGGACGCGCCCGAAGCAGGGCCCGGTCGCCCGTGGCCATGACGTATTCCGCCACGGCGATGACGTACATCGCGTTGACGTGGAGAAAACGCATGTCGTAGGCGCCGTTGTTCTCGGGCACGTTGAGCAGGCCGCCCGCGCCGTAGTCCGGATACTGGCCCCAGTTGAACAGCATGCCGAAGTGCTCGTATCGGTCGTACCCGACAAGAGACAGGTTGCGGAACAGGCTCTCGCGCAGGTTGGCGTGGTAGGCCGAGGGCGCGCTGTCGAACCAGTGGGTGCGCACGGCTTCGAGCATCCATTCCCCGTTGGACTGAATCGTGGGATGCCAGTACCCCGCCATCCGGAGCAGGTCCGTGGCCAGGGGGCTCGCCGGCGCCGCCTTGTCGGCGAAGTCGTACTTCACGGTGCGCTCCGGCTCGAAAGTCATCGCCGGAAGCGCGACGTCCAGGCTCTCTTCAAGCTCGGCCGCGTCGGCGAACAGGTCCAGCTCCACCGTGCCCGCGCCCTCCCCGGTGTGCAGCCGCAGGAAGTCGTCGCCCACCTCCCAACGGACGGCGTCTTGGCCGGGGACGCGGACCGCCACGTGGCCGCCGGTTCCTTCGTCGCCGAAGATGCCGAACCGGGCGCCTTGCGCCAGGTTGAGCCACACGCCGTGGTTGCCCTCGGGCAGGCGCTTAAAATACTCGATGAAAAGGACCTGGCCGGCGCTCGAAACGAATTTCCGAACCGGCAACACCAGCGGTACGGCCCCCTCGGCAGACTCGGGATCGGGATAATTCAGATGACGGTCCGCGTCGTAGAAGCCTTCCCGCATGAAGGGCAGGGGCCAGGAAAAGCCCTCCGCCGTGGTCTCGAGGGTCAGGCGCCGTCCCTCCGGCCGGGCCGCCGCGATCCCGGTGATCCGCCGCGCGTCCGCGACCAGTTCTTCTCCGTACCGGCCCTGACCGGAGGCGTCCAGGCGAAGCGAGACGATCGCTCCGGACTCGACCCGGAGCGCATAGAATCCGTTCTCGAGGGTTTCCGCCGGGCCCGCCTGCTCCGTCATGGCCGAGTCCTCCCGTTCCGGGACCTGCGCCAACAGGCCCACCGCCGCAACCAATCCCACAAGACATCCGAAGTTCACTCGGACTTCCTCCTCAGGGGGCGACCCGTCGCGAGGCCCCCGGTTCCGTGTTGGGCGCGCTTGACCGAACGGCTGTCATCGTGCGAAGCCGCGGTCCTACTTGTCTTTTTCCTGCACCACCAGCTTCACGGGGCCCAGCAGACCGCTGACGCGCCGCTCGGGAAAATCGCCGCCCTTGTTCAAGGGCTGGTCCTGAAACACGGGGAACTGGGACATGTAGTTGGACAGCGTATTGGCCACCCGGACGGTCAGAACGTTCGTCCCCGGGCGCAGCCGCTCCGTGATGTCAAGGCGGTGCGGTTCAAACAAGGTGATCCCCGCCGGTTCGCCGTTCACCCGCACCTCGGCCGAGTTGCGCACGTCGCCGAGGTCGAGGAGCACGCGGCCCTCGACCGGAACGTCGGGCGCGGTGAACTCCGTCTCGTAGATGCCGATGCCCGAGAAGTGGGTCAGTCCGTTCCGGCACCAATCGCCGGGCTCCAGCGTCTCGGGAACGTGCGGGGCGGGAACCTTGGAAAACTCGAGCCCCTCCTGATCCACGCTGAAGTTCCACGCCACCTCGGGCCGCCGCAGGGTCTCTTCCACCGAGAACCGGAAGGGACCGGACAGGGCGATTTCTTGGGCGTCGCGGTAGGACCGAGGCGCATCGCCGGGCCCGTCGCGCAGGATCAGCGGCACCAGTTCCTGCGCCTCGAAGCGAATCGTAAAACGGGTGCGATCGCCCTCGCGTCCGTGCTCAACGGTCGCGCACCCGCCGTCGTCGGGAAGCCAGCGCTCGCCGCGACCGACCGCTCCGACGGTGAACGAGGCGGTCCTTGCCTCGTCGCTGTAGTTGAAAATCAGATAGAGATGGCCGTCGTCGAGCCGCCGGTGATACGCCACCAGGGGCGCGTCTCCGTCGACCTGAAGGTCCGGAGGCGCCACCGCCGCCAGCATCCGGGGGACTTCCTCGACGGTGGGGGCAAAGCCCGCCCGGCCTCCGCCGGGATGATCCTTCCACATCGCCTCGGACGGGACCTGCGCCGTGCCGAGGAGCCTCTCGAGGAGTGCCGCCAGCTCGGGATCGTCGCCGCCCCCTTCATACGAATGGCGGGGAAGGCGCTCCGTGAACACCACCGTGCCGCCCGAGGCGACCAGTTCCAGGAGCCGGGAGGCCATGGAGCGGCGCAAGCCGTCCACGCCCGGAACCACGGCGATGTCGAAGCCCTCCGTGGCCGTGACGACCCGCCCCTTCTCGATGCGGGCGTGCTCGAGGAAGGCCTCGTCGTCGAGGATGTCGTAATCGTATCCGGCGAAGCGCAGGGCGTCGCCCAGGCGGTTGTAATTCGCCGCGCGCTCGTCGAGCAGGTCGTGCTCCCAGCAGTGCACCCACAGGTCCACCTCCGGATAGCACAGGGCCACCTGCGCCACGTGGCCGCCGCCCGCCGCCAGCGCGCACATCCGCGCCTCGTAGTCGGCGAAGGCGCGCATATGGTCCCAGTAAGGCTGCTGATAGCTGATGCCGGGCGGGTAGAACTGGCTCCGGTCGCCGCCGCGCAGCGAATACTTGTAGCTGATGGGCACCTGCATGCTGATCCCGTTCACATGCTCCCAGTTCACGATGCGGCGCATCTCCCGCGGCGCCAGGCCCCAGCCCGAGGCGGCGAAGCTCTCCGCCCAGGTCTGGTCGCGACCCATAAGGTGCGCCATCGACGCGGGATACTTGGGCGTGGTGGACGGCAGGTGATGGAAAGTCTCTTCGAAGGGATGGATCCAGTCCATGCCGGGGATGTGCATGTAGCGGAAGTGGCACACGATGTTCCCGGCCTGCTGACCCAGATGGTTCGAGAACTTCTCCTCCACCACCAGGTGGCCCGTCGCCTTCATGCCGCGGGAATCGCAGAAGCGATAGATCTGGCCGTAGTAGTTCTCGCAATACAGGTGACGGCAGGTGTCCCAGTAGTGACACGTGAAGCGCAGCTTCTCGGGTCCTCCCTCGCGGTAGAGCAGGGGCAGGTAGGGCCGGGGGTTGTACCCGTGGAGCCGCTCGAAGGTCGATTCCAATTCCGGTGTGTAGGGCATCGAAGGGTACCAGGTGAAACGGTCGCCGAAATGGATCATGGCGTAGGAAAAGGCCGGCTCATCCGTGAAGTAGCCCTCGATTCGGCCCCCCGGCACCCGGGAGACCCGGTCGGCGTGAGCCTCGTAAACCTTCGACACGAAGGCCCCCATCGCCTCCCGATCCATGAGGTCGCCGTAGCCGTCGAGGAAGATCCCCAGTCCCGGCCGAGCCGTGTACAACTCGACGATCCACGAACCCTCCGGCGCGTCCCACTCGAGCACGCCCGACGCGATGCGCTCCGTCAGGTCTGTCAACGTGGCGCTGTCCACGCGGTCTCCGGTTGTCCGGAAGGCCACGGCCGCCACCGGATGCCCCTCCCCCGGTTCCTGCCGAACCCGGGTCGGACCTTCCACCGAAATCGATTCCCGGTGCAGATATTTCCACTGGTGCTCGGGATGTTCCTGGGTGAGCTGGCCGCCGATGGACCCCGAAGGCCAGTCTTCGTCGTCGTACACCCAGAAGGCCAGCCCCTCTTCCCCGCACAGCCGCGCCACGGCATCGACCACCCCCCACCACCAGTCGGACAGGAACTTGTGGGGCGCGGCCGTGCCAAAATGTTCGCAGCATAAGAATACGCCGCCGAATCCCTGGGCCTTCATCGAGCGGATCTGGGCACGAAGGTGCTCTTCGTCTACGTCGTCGTTGATCCGCAGGAGGGGAGTCACCCGGTAACGGGAGGGAGGGTTCTGAAAGGCGCCGTACAACAGGTCGAGATTCATGCCCGATTCGCTCCAACGCGTCGGACCCGCAGGCCCGTCACCGATACCCTTCCGCCGCCGATCTTGATCGAAGCCGGCCGGCGCGAACACAACTTATTCATAATCACGCACGAATGTCAACCGCGCGCGCAGCATCGGACGCCGCCCGCTTGCTCCAACACGCCGCGGCAAGCACAATAGACGCCGCAATCACCACCGCAAACCCAAGGGGAGGCATGTATGGGACTCACGGACATCGAGCGGCAGGGGCGGATCCTGGCCCTCCTTCAGGAAAGCAAGAAGGCCACGGTGGCGGAACTGGCGGAGCGGCTCGAGGTGTCGCAGGCCACCATCCGCCGCGACCTGGGCAAGCTCGAGAAGCAGGGGCACATTCTCAAGACCTACGGCGGGGCGCTCATGGTCCAGCCGACCCAGTTCGAGTTCAGCTACAACGAACGGCTGTCGCAGCGCGTCAAAGAGAAGAAGGCCATCGGCGCCTACGCGGCCGGCTTGATCCAGCCCGGCGATAGCGTGCTGCTGGACTCGGGCACCACCGTGCTGCGCATCGCGGAGGCCCTTCAAGACAGCGTGGGGATCACCGTGGTCACCACCGGACTCCCCGTGATACTCAAGCTGGCGGGGAACCCCAGCATCCAGTTGTACTCCGTGGGGGGGCTGTTCCGGGCCAAGAGCCACGATTTCGTGGGTCCCACCCTGGTGGCCCAGATGGCCATGTACACGGTGGACGTGGCCTTCCTTTCCGTCGACGGCTTCCACCCGGAGACAGGCCTCAGCGCCTCCGACCACAGCACGGCCGAGGCGGTGCGGGCGGCCCTTCGAATCGCCAAGCGCTCCATCGTGGTGGCCGACAGCAGCAAGGGCGGCAAACGGGCCTTTGCCCGCATCGCCGCCCTCGAAGACGTGGACATGATCATCTCGGACACCAAACTGGACTCGTCCGTGGCCGAGGGGGTCCGACGGGCAGGCGTCGAGCTGGTCCTGGTCTGATCCTCCGAGGGCGGGCCTGCCCGGGACCGTCCCGGCATCGACATCCGCCCCACCCATCGTAAGCCTACGAGGATTGCGCTCGACGGGCCCATGTGCCATGGCCTCTCCGCGTAGGATGACGAGAACTGCGCTCGAAGGGCCGGTGTGATATGGCCTGCCCGCGCAAGCCTACGAGGACTGCGCTAAACGGGGCTGTGAGCCTGCCCCTCCCCGCATAAGACTGCGAGGACTGCGCTCAACGAGGCCGTGAGCCTGCCCCCACCCGTCATTGCGAGGAGCGGCCCCCGTGGAGTCCATACGGGAGGAGAGACAGCAGCGGCGGGTCCCGCCGGTATCGTCTGTGGGCGCCCCAACAGAGCGACGCGGCAATCTCACCAGTGGTAGGACTAGGAGGTCTCCAAGATCATTGGCTCATGTGAGATTGCCGCGTCGCTCCTGCGTGGGTATTCATCGAAGGCATGGGACCAACCAACGGCTGTTACTCCGTACGCGTGCACTCCCACAGGGGCCCGCTCCTCGCAATGACGGGTGGGGTCATTGCGCAGGAGCGGGTTGAGCGCAGTCCTCGTAGGCCTACGATGCGTGGGACTACCCACA